>JAUUZQ010000002.1 GCA_030589895.1 Bacteroidales bacterium | reverse complement strand
TATCACTGCTCCCCGGCCTTGTCCTTGCCTCTGTTGCTGCATTTGGTACAATTCTTCAAAGGTATGTAAAAGTAAAAAAGGGTATTAACATCATATTCCTCCTGTTTGCAGTCGGATTAGACCAGGCAATCAAAGCCTACTTGTTTAGTCTCGATTGGGAAACCCTCTCTATTGCAATTATTCCTCCGGTATTCTATCTCGATCCGACTCAAAATACCAGTGGCTCATACTTGTGGGTACTCTTGAATATTCAAAAAGTCTCCCACCTGTTTAATATTATACTCTTTTCAACAATCGGACTCCTCTTTATTGAGATATGGCGTTTTTATGTCAGCAGAAAGAGAAACAGCTTCTGGATCAATGGATTTATACATCTATTCCTTGCCGGATTGTTTGCCAATATTATTGACAATGCCTTTTGGGGTGGATCACTCGATTACATTACCATCAGACCATTTTATACCTTCGACCTGAAGGATATGTACATCACACTTTGCGAGCTCTTCCTTATTACTGAGCTCATTGACAATAAATTATTGTCTCGACTATTCAAGATGCCAAAAGATGAAAGCAAGGAATTGAACAACTCTTTTATTGAATTCGTGAAAACTGATGCAAGAAATCTGTTCAGGCGCAAAAACAGGGATAAATAAATCTATAAAAGCCCCTTTTGCTTAAGTTGAGCCATCATCCTCTGCGATCTTTTGATATCCTCAACAATAGAGCTGCCCGAAATTGTTGCACCTGAAACTGCCTGTACATCTTTACCATAAACTATATCTCCGCCCTTGAAACCTGAAAATTGTTTCAACCATCTTTTGCTGCAAATGGCACTCCCGTGGGAAGATCGGTATACCGAAATCCTTACAAGTTCTACCTCCAGCAGCTCATTGTAGATTACGAAATAATCAAACTCATCAAATCTTCCGGGAGCTGAAGTTGACAATAGATAGCCAAGGACTATAGAATCATTCTCCCGGAAAACCTTGTAGACCTTATCTCCCTGATGAATATCTTCAATCGAAGAACCTATATTACTATCCAGAGTAAGGGGATGAAGGACAAGGGGATGAAGATCATCAACATTGCTCCAAATAGTACCCATCTCTTTTTTCATCATCTTCTCAACATTCTGTCCTTGAAGAGCGACGCATGATAATAAGACTACAATCATTAGCAGAGAGAATCTACACCTTGATCTGTTCTTTAGAACCATATCCCAATTCCTGCATTAAATTGATTTTTAACAACAGAAGAAGCATTTGTTTTAAAAACCTGGTAATCGACCTTATACATCACTCCACGATTAGGTTTCCACCCCAGTCCAATTGTAATATCAGTACGATTATATGCCTCATTTTCTATTAATCCGCCATCGACCTGATGGTGTGTATCGTAGTTTTCATATCTGATAAACGGAATCAATTCACTGCTTGTAAAATCAAATGAATGAAAAAGATTATACGATAACTCTCCATAATACCCCAGGAATGCATAACCCAGATCTGAACCATGGTAATCATTATATTGATCTGTGTTAGAAATGCCACCCGTTGTAAGCTGAGCTTTAAACCCTACTCCCTTATAAGAATACCTGACATCAATTCCCACCATGTTAATCCCAACAACAGTAGAATCTGATGAGGCGACCATGGCCTGATCAGTTTTATCAATCCCGTCTTTCATAGTCGATTGAGAGTCTCCGAAATATCCTGACAAACCAATATTCAATCCGGGAACACCTGTATAGTCTACCCTGAAGGTTAAATTTGGTGATGTAAAAACAGATTTAGCCCCTTTTTGTCTTCCACTCCTGAAAAGAGATGAACCACCAAGATTTGCTTCGCCATCATCATGTCCAAGAAAGCCATTTACAATATAAAATTGATATCCTATCCCCGATTGAATAAACCTACCCGTAGCACCAACCCCTATTTCTCTCCATGTTGTTGGAACAATGTATTTATCAAGATTAGGACGCTCCACTCCATTAAAAGTTGGTGGCTCGTGGTATTCATTAATAATTCCCATGGGTATAAGCATCAATCCACCCCGTAAATTAAACCATGGCTTAATTTGATAATTAATAAATGCCTGCTCAACAAAGACTTCATTTACATGCTCTATCTCAATCTCTGTAATAAATGAAGTTCTCTCATCAAACTTATAGCCAAACATCAAAACCATGCGATGAACATCCATAACACCGTTATGCAAAACACCATCTTCAATGGCTTGATTGTAATCAAACTGTCCATATCCTCCAATGCTTAGCTTCTCAATATTATTCAACATTTTCGTACTCGAATTAGCAGTCTCTTCCTGAGCCATGGTCTGAGGTGTTCCCAGATATAATAGCAGGATTCCCACAAATAAAATATTTAATATTTTCATGATTATAATTTTTGTGTAAAACTACATCTAAATACTATATGTTTTGTAGGATAACCTTTCCAGGAGAAGCCAATCTAAATAATTAACAAGCATAAAATGCTGATTAACTGCAAGATCAACGAATTCAGAAGGAATTAATTTAGAATAGAATACCTATTTGTAGGTAGGAGGGAAATATGAATCTTCTAAAAAAAGAAGCGGAGAGAATAACAGTTTACAATTTTTGTGGCATTGCCACCCTTTCTAACCCTTAACTATCAGAAATGCAGAACTGTCATCTCCCCGCCCTGAACCCCGAAGGGTTCTCACTAAACCAGACCTCAATCTTAAATATCTTTTTTTCCGGGATAATCTTCAAACATCCTCGACATAAGCTCAGGAAGTTCTTCAGCCCTCTTTTCCTGGCTTCTGCTTTCGATTCCAACTGCAGCACTATGCCAAATATGTTTTTTTGAAGTTCCCTCAAATATATCAGTTGTCAATGCGCGTTCAGTAGAAGTGAGTGATCTGCCAGGATATCCATAACGATAATGATAATGGCTTCTTGAACTCCTAAAATATACATTAATCTCAATCTTTAGATCTGGATTCTCCTCCTGATAGCTTAAACCCATAAGCTCTATCTCACGAGCCATTGCAACCCTGATGTTCTCCCTCTCAATTTCAGAAACTGTTCGCATATTACCATCCGTCCAATCAAGAAAAGAGTAGGTTTTATACTGATCAAATCTTGCTGAAGGATCCATGTCATGAAAGACTCGTGCAGATGAGCCACAACCTGATAATATCAGAATCAGAAATAGTCCGGGAATAATCAGATACTTTTTCACAATGAAATATTTTGTTCTTAACAAAAGAATTATCACAAAATTTATGCCAAATTCGCATTCGATAAAAATGAGACCCCTGTCAGCTCTTCAGACCGTTCCCACAATTTCACCCTGGAATCCTTTCCAATCTTCTTATTATTTGGATATACCCTGACCGGATGCCCTCTCATTTCATTGAATCCGCCCGGCCCGTAATATCCTCCTTGCTCGACCTCCTCTGAAGTGGCTGCATATAATGAAGGCAAAGCCCCCATCTCTGTACTCTGAGCTACAATGCTATTAACCATATGACCTGCCTTTATTAGCCAGGGTCTGCCATTCATTTCAGCTCCCTTTTCCAGAAGATTTGAAGCTGCATAACCCGGATGTGCAGCAAGCACTTTTAACTCTATACCCTTGCTGTCAACTCTTTCAGCCAACTCCAGCATAAAAAGTATATTGGCCAATTTGCTTCTTCCGTAAGCCGACCATTTTCGATAATTTTTCTCCCAGTTTAAATTATCAAGATCCATATTCCCAAATTTATGGGCCATACTTGAAACAATTACGATTCGTGCCCCGGGTGTGGATCTCAATAACGCGAACAGTTGGGCGCTTAATGCAAAATGCCCCAAATGATTTACGCCGAACTGCATTTCAAAACCATCTTTGGTCTTTCTATAAGGGATTGCCATCAAGCCGGCATTATTGATTAGCAAATCCAGCTTTTTATACTCTTTGGTAAATTGTTCAGTAAAAGTCTTTACAGAAGAAAGATCTGACAGATCCAGTTCCATTACCTTTAACTTTGCACCAGGAACATCCTTCAATAATGTATCAACGGCCTCCTCAGCTTTTGCTTTGTTCCTGCAAGCCATAACAACTTCCGCTCCGTTTTCGGCCAATCCTTTGCTTGTAAAATAACCCAATCCACTGTTAGCTCCTGTAACGATTGCTACTTTCCCCTCCTGTGAAGGTATAAGACCTGCATTCCATTTACTCATATTTTATTTATATTTATGTTATAAAATCAAAAAAAAACCTTGTGAAGATAGGGTATTTATCTTTTCATGCATCTTATAGGTGAAAGGAACTATTAAGATTAAATTTCAACTATCATAATTTATAACTACCATGAAAAAGATTCAGAAATTATCGTTTATCCTGATTGCTCTGATGGTCTTCGGAGTTCAGGGATTAAAAGCTTCATCCTTCAATCCGGAAAAAAAGAAAGAAGCTGTTGATACTACAAATTACCTTATCTACACTGGTAAAATCTTAGACGCAAAAAGTCAGAAAACCTTACCATTTGCAACAATTGAAGCTGTCGGCCTTAATATTGCAACTGTCTCGAATATAGACGGCGAATTTACATTGAAAATTTCCAAAAAGAAACAAGCTGATAAAGTGAAAATCTCCTATATCGGTTATAGGAACAAAATCATTTCTTTCAAGGATTTTCAAAATTCTAAAAATAAAGTCATTAAACTGGAACCAACGTCAGTAAGTCTCAAGGAAGTAACCATCAGACCAGAGAATGCTGAAGCAATTATCAGAGAAATTCTTGCAAATATAAGATACAATTATAGCTCTGAAGATATGATGATGACAGCATTTTACAGAGAAACCATTAAGAAAAAAAAGAATTATGTCTCTATCTCTGAAGCAGTTGTTGACATATACAAATCACCATATGAAAGTGATTTCAAATTCGATCAGGTGAAGATGGTTCATGGCAGGAAAAGTGCTGACGTTGAAAAAATGGATACTATACTGTTTAAGGTACAAGGGGGACCGGTAACAACTTTGCTGCTGGACATTATAAAAAATCCATATATACTTCTATCGGAGAGATATGAAGATATCTATATATTTAATGTTACAGATGTTATTTCAATTGACGATAGATTACATTATGTTATATCATTCGAACAGAAGCCTTATGTTTCATCACCATATTATCGCGGGAAATTATTCGTAGATATGGAAAAGCTGGCCATCACTGAAACTAAGTTTGAACTGAACATGGAAAACGAAGTAGAAGTAGCCCGTATGTTTATCCGTAAAAAGCCAATGGGAATGACAGTAATTCCTAAAAAAGCCATTTATCATACTAAATACACAATCCAGAACAATATATGGTATTTTTCCTATGCACGTGCAGAGGTGAAATTTGACGTGGATTGGGAAAAGAAACTATTCAATACTTCATTCTCAACCATGTCTGAAATTGCCATAACAGAACGTTCAACTGAGAATGTTGCAAGATTTGGAAACAAAGAAAGGTTCAAAAGATCTCAAGTACTTAACAGCTTGGTATATATATTCTTTGATCAGAATTTTTGGGGAGAATACAATGTAATAGAACCAGATCAGTCTATCGAATCAGCTATTAAAAGACTAAACAGAAAATTTCTGAGGAATATGAATTCAGAACCTAAACCTTAAACAACCAGTATATCAAAGTGCTGCCTGAAAAATTGTAAATTTGGAATCCCAGTTCAACTATTTAGAAACAGGCAGCACTTTTTATAACATTTGATTATGAATCTGGCAGAACATCGCACACTCAGTAAAATAAGGAAGGGTGATATCCGGGCTTTCGAAAGCTTGTTCCACCAATACTATCCTGGCATGTGCTCTTATGCTGAAAGCCTGATTAAAAAAGAGAATATAGCAGAGGAAATTGTACAAGATGTATTTTACAATATTTGGAAGAATAAAAATGACCTTCACATTACAAACAATTGGCAGAGTTACCTATACCGTGCTGTATTTAATAACTCGATGATGTATCTCAGAAAAGCAAAAAGAGAAATGTTGCTGGATGAGCGTTGGGCAGAGACACAAATGCATTCCCCTGATAATCCATCCGATGAACTTGAGGCCAAAGAATTGAATGCTATAATACTCTATACATTGCAAAAATTACCGGAGCGCGCCAGACAAATTTTCAATATGAATCGTTTCGAAGGATTAAAATATCGGGAAATTGCAGATAAGCTTTCTATATCTCTCAAAACTGTAGAAGCAAATATGGGAAAGGCCTTAAAAGCCTTGAGAACATCCTTAGATGAATTCAGTAAAATTGCCTAGTTATGACAAGCCGAAGTGACAAATGGACCAGAATTGCTGCTTATCTCGCAGACGAGATGAATGAGAAACAAAAACAAGAATTTCTGTTGGAATTGCAAGATAACCAGCTCTTAAAAAATGACTATGACCTGATGAAAAATACATGGAAACAATACGATGCCACTCCTGATGAAAAATACAAAGACACTGACTTAGTCTGGCTTTCCCTGAAGGACAGAATACAATCGGACGGCATGATGATTAACAAAGAAAGAAATCATAGTAATTCAGGATATCAGCGTTTTATTAGAATAGCAGCTCTTATTCTTCTTGTTTTAGCAATTGGAGTTCCCTCACTCTATCTTTCTTTACAAAATACGTCTGCATTCTCCTCAACAATTGAGCGTAATTCGGCAAACGGAATCTTAACAGTTGAACTCCCTGATGGCAGCCGCGTATTTCTTAACAAAGGAGCTACGCTGAAATACAAAAAATCATTTGAAGAGAAGCGCAAAGTCAAGTTAAATGGAGAGGGATATTTCGACGTTATGTCCAATCCAAAACGGCCCTTCCATGTCAATGCCGGAAAAGTTGTAGTTACTGTTTTAGGAACATCATTCAATGTTAAGCAACTGGACAGAAACAATAGCGTTGAAGTATTTGTTGAATCCGGACTGGTAGAGCTAAGCATGAATGATATAAATAAGACTATCATTCTTGAACCCGGACAACTTGGTATGGCTTCTGATGAGTTAATCATGATTGTGCAAAAGAATGAGAATTACCTGTCCTGGAAAACCAAAGATTTCAAATTTGTAGATGAGAGTGTAGAAGAAATCCTTGACGTACTCAAACAATCGTATCACGTTGAAGTTGTGGCAGGAAATGTTTCCCTGGAGGGAAGAAGATTAACAACAAGCTATAAGGATCAATCGTTTGATGCGATCCTCTCTACCATTTGTCTGGCCCTGAACATGGATTACAAAAAGGAAGGGAAAGTTTATATCTTGCAATCAAAATAGATTTGTATGACCGCAAAAAGAATAAGAATTATTCTGACAATTATTCAGTTGTCGGTTTTTCTTGTTCTACTTTCTCCTCAGCTAAATGGACAAAATCCACTTTCAGAAATCAGGGTTAGCCTGAAATCTAATAACAAAACACTTCATACACTACTTGATGACCTGAGCGATCAAACCGGATATTATTTTACTTTCGACTCCCGGATAATTGATGGAAATAGACGAATCAACTGCTCTGCTCAGCAACTTCCACTTATAGAGGCACTGGATTTCATCTTTCAGAACCCGGATTTAAATTACCAGATCATACGTAAGAATATCGTCATCTTTCCAAAAAACAGCAGTAAAGTAATGGATTCACTTTCCATTACCAATGAAGAGATCAATTACAAAGAGATCCACGGTATTGTCACAGATTCCAAAAGTGGGAAATCGCTTCCCTATACAACTATTGGTATAATGGGAACAAATTTTGGAACTATAACAAATCTCAACGGTAGATTTGACTTGAGATTTCCTGACTCACTGCAACAAGTTATTCTGCATATTTCATTCATAAGTTATCGAAATCATTATGTACCAATAAGTATTGATTCTGAAGAAGTTTTAATGATCAAAATGAATAAAAACCTGATCTCCCTGCAAGAAGTAATTATTCGTTATCAGGACCCCTTAACCCTACTGTCAGAATCAATAAAACGAATTGATAAGAACTATATGAATGAACCTGCAAGGGCAATTGGATATTACAGGGAAAGAGTTCAAAGAGATGAAAAATGCCTCATTTTTTCAGAAGCAATTATTGAAATAGATAAATCATCCTATTCAGCACACGGTTCATCAGAAAGAACCAGAATTCTTAAGGGAAGAAAAATTACAAATGTAGACCTCAGCGATACAGTAATACTTAAGATAAAATCAGGAATAAGTACCATGCTGGAACTGGACATTGTGAAAAATCTGCCTGATTTCCTGAGCGATGATTTCATTTTAAGATATAACTACAGCTTTTCAGATATTGTATCCTACGAAGACAATTTGGTTTATGTAATCAGATTCTCACCTAAAGAAGGAATAGATGAGACTCTTTTCAGGGGAAAGATATATCTCGACCGTGAGTCACTTGCAATTATTGCTGCCGATTTTGAATATGACCCTGTAAGAATCGGAAGAGAACAGAATATGTTTGTGTCTAAGAAAAGTAAAAATATAAATGTCAGGCCATTAGGAGCAAACTATCATGTAGAATATAAGAATTCTTCACATGGTTACCGTTTAAACCAGGTACACGGAGAGGTAGGCTTTAAAGTAAGAAAAAAAAGGCAATGGATCGCTTCAAAATATACTATTAAACTCGCAATGGTAATAACAGAGATAGACCCTGGAAATCCACCTCAGATAAAGTTAAGTGAGAAGATAAAACCAAATGTAATCATGTCGGATCAGCAATATTCGTATGATCCTGAATTCTGGGGAGAGTTCAATACCATTGCACCGGAAGTCAGTTTACAGGAGGCGCTGAAAAGAATTGAAAAATCGATGCAAGAGATATCTGTCAGGTAAATGCTCAGACAATCTTCCTCTGAATTGGATCCCACTCTACCCTTCTTTTCTCAACATAAGATCTATGCGCCATCAGTGCAGCAATCCCTTCCTCGTATGCTCTCTCAATATTTGCACTGGGCTCTCCTCCATGTCTTATACAATCAATCCATTCCGCCAGATGAAGATGTGAAGTATCAACATTTCGTCCATTAATATTTGTTCCAATTAATCCTCTTGAAGCATAATAACTTTCCGTTGCTGAAGAAACTCCGTCAACCGAAGAGCCATTAGGATCAAATGTAATCATCGGAATAGAAGGATCAACAAGCCCGTTTTTAATATTTTCTGCATACTTCTTTGAATTTCCGTCAGCATGAACCACCAATGAAGCACCCAACTCCATCGAAGCATCATTCCCAAGAAAAACTCTCCCTCTGGGTAAACTAGACGCCAGGTTACCGCTGTAAAGCAAGGTCATATCTTTATCGGGATATTCAAAAACACATTGAAGCATGTCTGCCATTTCCCTGTTATCTTTCCAATGATATATACCCCCTGACGATACAACCGATGCCGGGATTCCGATCCTCAGAAGTTGGTTCACAGCATCAAATTCATGACTAAACAATTGACCAATGAGTCCTGTATCATAATCAAACCATTTTGTCCAGTTGTAAAACCGGTCAACACTAAAAGGTGCTTTTGGAGCATTCCCAAGCCACTGTTCCCAATCGATAGATTTTTCACTTCCCGGCCTCGGATTCCCATCTTTATCGAGATGCCTGATCCATGCCCCATTTTCTGAATTTCGATTTGTAGTTGTCTCAACAAGAGTGATATCACCAAGAATATCCTTATTGATAATCTCTTTGGCATACTTGAATATGCTATTCTTTACATACTGATGACCCAATTGATAAACCCGATCACTACTCTTAACTGTCGCATAGAGCTCGTTCAATTCAGATTCTGAAAGTGAAACGCTCTTTTCACAATACACATGCTTTCCTGCTTTAATTGCATCAATACTGATCCGCGCATGATGGTGATCAGGAGTAGTAACTACCACAGCATCGATATCTTTATCGGCAAGCATCTCCTGATACCTTCTGTAACGTTTAACAGGCAATTTTAAAGACTTCCCGCCTCCCGGACGAAGCTCGCTTCCTGCAATGGCCAAACCCTTCTCTGCATGAAGATCAAAAACATCACAAACTCCTGTAATAGCCACATTCAAATCATCCTGCATCAACCAATCTTCCAATCTTCCATTTTCTCTCATACTATTCTCTTCATCCGGATGAAGAAATCCCAGGGCTTTCGACAACTGTCCTCCCCTTACTCCCCAACCAATAATTCCAATGCGAAGAAGTTCTCCCTTTCTGGCTGATTCAATTTCACCAAGATTGGGATCTTGCAGAGATTCCAGTCCCAGTTCCTTAAAAATCCTGTTATTATTCCGCTTGTCATACGCTCTTTTCTCAAAGAGGGAAAGGCCAAACAGACCAACAATGGGAATGCCTGCCAACGCTTTGATCAATGACCTGCGTTGTTTGGAAATACTATTCTCAACCCTATCCTTATCTCTATCAGACTTTTTTGGTCCATTATCACTTGCCATATCCTATTTTTTTAATCTTTTAATGAAAAAATCAAGTCCAAATTGCTTGCTTGTTGGAAAAAGAGCCACTATCCAAAGTGCTAATGCCTCAATGAGTGTTTTACTTATGATCAGATAACTCCCCTCAGTTGGTACTGAGTACTCCATCCCTATAAAAGGAGGATTGTTAAAATAATACATCAACAAAAGTGCGGCTCCTGAAATGGCAGCAATTCTTGAAAACAGTCCAAGAATTAACCCGCATCCTATGGCAATTAATCCCCATGTATTCAGAAAATCAACAGTTTGTAACACACCATCGTGTGAGACGATCCATTGTGCCAAACCAGAAAAGATCCATTGAGACTCTCCCAAAAATCCGACAGAAGACCATCCGGAGGAGAGAAGCTTCACAATACCTTCATAGAGAAGATGCCATCCAATCAATATCCTGAGTAAAACAAGCGAATAAAGTTGTAGATTGGTATATGTTTTCATGTAAAATTTATAAACCTATTGTGAATTTCCCGTAGAAAATAACAAATTTAGCCTAATACCATTAATCGCCAAGAGCAAAACCAATATTTCCTTTTTATTTCATGTAACTAAACAACTATTTTTATACAAAACTCACCCTAATAATAGCAGGTAGAGATTATACGCATACAAAATACCTTGATATAGTGATAGCCATCTGAAGTAAATAGTATACTTTTGCAGTTGATGAAATTACTTCGTAAGCTCATATCGCTGACCGTCATACTAACAATGGGGTTATTTGTTCTGAATAATACCCTCTTTGTACATATTCATATTCTTGATGATGGAACGCAAATAGTTCATGCCCATCCATTCAAAAAGGCCATGGCTGACAAGCCCGTTCCTCACAAACATACAAAACAGGAACTCTTGTACCTGGATAATTTGTCGGTGGAATACATACTCCTTCTGCTAAGTTTTGTTTTCATTGCCAGCAGTTTTAAAATAAGAAAATCTTTATCAGTTTCCGACCTCTACCTTGCCAAATTGGGTTCACTTCCAACAGGAAGAGCTCCTCCCATGTCACCGGTAATGCTCTAGGCATTACATCGTCTATATCATCTACTCAAATTATTACATTTTCAGCCACCTTCTCAACAGGGTGCGTCTGCCTCAAAGATTTTATTTTCATAATGAAAAAATATTTATTACTCCTTATTCTGATATCCTCATTTGCTAACACTGTTTCAGGACAAAAACAAAAAAATGACGCCAATATTGTGGGCCATATCATTTGCAATGGAGAACATATCCCATTCGTTAATATTGCCATATTAGGGACTACGCTGGGTACTGTTTCCGATGAAACCGGTCACTACAGAATAAACAATATTCCTGAAGGAGAAATTACACTCGTTGCAACTTCCATTGGATATAAATCACTCGAAAAAAAGATTACCATATTTGTCAACACAACAATAGAGGTAAATTTCGAACTTGAACAAGATGTCCTTGGCCTGGAAGAAGTGGTCATCTCCAGTGACCGAAATGCAAAAAAACGAACTGATTCACCAACCGTGGTGAGTACCCTATCCTATAAATCTCTTAACCAAACCCAGTCTGTTACACTAAGTGAAGGACTGAACTTTCTGACTGGTCTGAGGATGGAAACCAATTGTCAGAATTGTGGATTTACACAACTTAGAATGAATGGACTTGAAGGTCCATATTCACAGATACTCATAAATAACAGACAAGTATTCAGCGGTTTGGCAGGAGTATATGGTCTCGAACTAATCCCTTCAAATATCATTGAGAGAATTGAGGTCGTTCGCGGAGGCGGATCAGCACTTTTTGGGAGCAATGCCATAGCAGGAACAGTAAATCTCATACTGAAAGATCCGCTTAGCAACTATTATGAAATTGGTTCTTCAGGGGGAAGCATAATTGGTTTTGAAAATGCCAATCCCGATATTAATATGAATTTCAATACATCCCTTGTATCAGATGATCATAAAACTGGTTTATCTGCCTATGGATTTACAAGGAGCCGTGATTCATTTGATGCAAATAACGATGGTTTTTCTGAAATATCTTCTCTAAAAAACACATCCTTAGGGACTCGGTTTTTTCACAGATTTGGATACAGAAGTAAACTTTCGGTAGATTTTCTGAATATCACCGAAGAGCGCAGAGGTGGCAATAAATTTGAAAAACCTCTGCATGAAGCCGACATTGCAGAATCGGTAAAACATAATATCACAAATACCACGATTACCTATGACCAGTTCTTCAGAGATCAGGATTTGATGTCTGTATACTTTTCAGGACAATATATAAACCGGGATTCATATTATGGTTCCATGCAATCCCTCTCAGGCTATGGAAACACACATGGTTTTACCTATAATACCGGTGTTCAATACAAAGCCAACTTCAACACTTCATCTCTGGTACTTGGACTGGAAAATACCGGTGATCAATTAATTGACAATAAACTTGGCTACGCCGATATAGATAATATCGAATATGAAGGTGGTAGCATCATTCATATTCCACACATTGATAATCTGCTAATAACCAATCAAACCAAAAATACCATTGGATTTTTCGGTCAGTACGATATCGAATATAAGCAACTGAAACTATCCATTGGATCCCGTTTTGATCACTACTCTATAAGCAATCTTGCATCAGAAACATCTTCAGATGACAAAAAGAAAACAGGAAATGCAATCAGTCCCAGATTGAGTATTCTATTTGACTTCAACCATAGTTTTCAAGGTAGAATAAGCTATGCACAAGGATATAGGGAACCACAAATATTCGATGAGGATTTGCATATTGAGACCTCCGGTTCACGACAGATCATACACAGAAATGATCCAAACCTCACCCAGGAAACAAGTCATAGTATGACCTCTTCAATTGACTTTAACCATACTGTTGGCAATGCATATTTATCTATCCTGGCAGAAGGATTCTACACCCGGTTAATTGATCCTTTTGCAAATGAATACAGCAGTCCTGATGCAGAAGGAGTAATCACTTATACACGTGTAAATGCCGATGGCGGGGCAACTGTTGCAGGTATAAATATCGAAAGTGATTTTATTCCATCCAGAAATATTTCTCTGAAGGCAGGTTTTACAATTCAAAGAAGTTTTTACGATGAAGCACAAGAATTTGATGAAGTGGAATTTTTGCGGACTCCTGATAACTATGGTTTTCTAACTGCTGACTGGAAGGTGGCGGAAAAACTACGACTATCAGTTACAGGAAATTACACGGGCGAAATGCTCATTCCTCATTTTGGAGTGGATCCATTATCTGCTACACCTTCTCAATTGGAAGCAATCTCAAATGGAGATATTATAAGTGGAGAAGTGCTTGAAACATCTGATCCCTTTTTGGATTTTGGATTTAAACTTCGATACACTGTAAGACTAAATGGAGCTCATTTACAGTTCCATGCAGGAATGAAAAATGTACTTAACTCATACCAAAGCGATTTTGACCGGGGTGTTTACAGGGATCCGGGCTATATCTACGGACCAGTACAACCAAGAATGGTATATCTTGGGATTAAGATTGGGAACAGGTTAAAGGAATAGAGGAGAAAAAAGAGTTCTTTATAAGAATTCAGTTGTAGTAACGTAAAATGCCAGGTCTGAGATTCAAGGTTGGATGGAAGGAAGGGGGGGTGACATTAGATTGCAGAATTTGATTTCATGCTGCATTACTTCTTAACCAAACCCTGGGTACATTCGAATAGCATTTTTATAGTAAATCTTTTCCAATACCTCTTCAGGAAGATTCAAACCCTTGTACTCTTTATCTTTGTCTTTCTGCTGGAATAGCTTATCACTAGTAAAATATTCCCAGTCCAATAACCAAACCTCCTCAAACATCTCTTGAGCCTGCTCTTTACTTCCTACACTATTATTCTTTTCTGAAATTTGAATATCTGTTCCATATAATACCCTATCCTGGTACTTCAAAATAAATGTCCTTACCTTGTCACTGTCCTGAACCTGAAAATGAACAATGCGCGCAGCCATGTCAACCGACATATTTGAATATTTATCTAGTGTCTCCGCCAACTCATCAACGCTCCACTCAAGGCTTCCTAAATGACAACCAACATACCGCAAATTAGGATGTTTCTCCAGCATACGATCCCTTGCAGCATTCAAAGCCTCATAAGAAGGATAATCCGGATGCAGGTACATATGGTATTGAGGGTGTTCTGCAAAATAACTGCTATCCCCAAAAACTGTCATCTCATCCAAAGGAAGCCAACAGTTTTTAGGCTCACCATTATGATTTACAAGTGTCTTATCCCGGGATTCAATAAAATCAAAAATCGGATCAAGCCGCGGGTCATCTATTAAAATAAAATTATCCTCTTTATCCCTGAAAACCATCCCAATATCTTTCCATACTTTTACAGCTATGGCTCCCTCATCAAAACTTTTACCCAGCCATTTAATCGTATTCTCCTCCCAATCCGGCTCCCCAAAACCATCCATACTAAAGGTTGTGGCAAAAGCGATAGAAGTAGGGTGAGCTCTATATAAATCCCTTGCATACCTAAACTCTTTCTCAATTTCAGACTGACTCACAGATCCTGTTACCAGAGTCATCAGCATAAGATTATTATCCCTTAGTAATTGCACAAATGAATCATCAGTGGTATTAAGATGCACATGAGCATCAATTTTGGGGAATGTTTCGAAGGCCGGTTTTTGAGCACAAGCCGAAAGGAATACTGCGAAAAGAAGCAGAAATATTTTCATCTTTCCAATTTAAACTAAATTATTAAATAATAGATTAAACTATTCTGGAAATCAGAGAGAATTATTTGATTTATAACAAAACACTAGCGATATTTGAAAGAAATAAATACATCCATTATGAGGAATAATTTACTGATTCTCCTGTTCCTGATGACCGTGAACATATCTGCTCAGAATACCAATACCAGCACTGTAAATACTAGTTTCATGGTATTCAGTGATCCGCATTATTATGATCCATCCCTGGGAACTGACGGAAAAGCATTTGATAAGTATCTCGACCAGGATAGAAAATTACTTCGTGAAAGTAGAGAACTTTTATTGGAAGCAATAAAGCTGGTTGAAGAGTCTGATGTACACTTTGTGATGATACCGGGAGATCTTACCAAAGATGGTACAAAAGTTTCCCATCTTGAGTTTGCCTCACTGATGAGTGAAATTGAAGCTTCAGGAAAACAGGTATTTGTAGTTCCGGGAAACCATGACATATCCAATGGAGAATCGAACTCTTTTCCGGGTGATACCATAGAACTTGTAGAAAACATCAATGCACAGGAATTTAGTGAAATCTATGCTGGTATGGGATATGAAGAAGCTCTTTACCGGGACACCAATTCCTTAAGCTATGTTGTGGAACCGGCACCCGGACTTTGGTTGTTAGGACTGGATGCATGCTTATACAGAGGTAATCAGCCAAACCACCATCCACATACTGACGGCATGTTCAAAGACGAAACACTCAATTGGGTAGAGAAGATTCATCTTCTGGCAGTTGAGAATGGAAAAACAATCATCGCTTTTATGCACCATGGAATCATGGAACATTACAAGGGACAGGAAAAATTCTATGGAGAGTATATTGTCAATGACTATAAAAAAGTCTCAAAACAACTGGCTTCATACAACATAAAAGTAGTTTTCACAGGCCATTACCATGCACAGGATATAAGCATGAAGAAATGGGATGATGAAACTTTTGTTTTCGATGTGGAGACAGGTTCTCTCGTTACCTATCCTTGTCCGGTAAGAGAAATTAGCATTGCAAATGACTCAATGTATATCAGCTCTCATTTTATAAATAAAATTCCCTCCTACGATGATGATTTTACAGAATATAGCAGACAATTTGTTTATGATGGGATTGCTGGAATTGGAGAAAACACCATGATCGACATGGGCCTCAGACCCGAAGATGCAGCTAAACTTTCCGGACAAATTGGAGCAGCATTTGTCACCCATTATGTAGGAGATGAACCTACAGGAAAACACCCATTAGACCTGAAAGGTGTAAAATTCAAGGGACGTGTGATAATCTCTTTCAGGAAGAAACTCATTAAAGGGCTATATGAGGATATTTTTCCTCAGGATAATAACCTGGTTATAAGCTTAAAGACCGGAGAAGTGAGATAGAAACTGAGCTTGGTATATCATCGCCACTTTTACCTTTTTACTTTTTACTTTTACCTTTTTACTTTTACCTTTTTACTTTTACCTTTGAAAAATGCTTGAAGAAGTCATAAAGAAGAATTTTCCATTTTTTGAAACGGAACTTCGCGATGCCATTATTGAAGAAGGTCTGCTTAAATATGTTGAAGCCGGAGATACTCTAATCGAAGAAGCTCAATATATTCGATCGTTTCCCATTCTGATTTCAGGATTGATCAGGGTAACAAGAATGGAAGAAAACGGTAATGAATTGTTGTTGTATTATCTCAAACCCGGTGAAGTATGTACGGTCTCTCTCAGCTGCTGTATGGAGCGTACAACGAGCCGCGTCAGAGTGATTGCTGAAGAGAAAACAACGGTTGTCGTGCTGCCTGTTGAATTGCTTGATAAATGGATGTCAAATTTCCAAACATGGAAAGAGTTTGTGATGATTTCAATGAGAAAACGTTTTGATGATCTGTTAAATACACTGGACAATGTTGCCTTTCTGAAAATGGATGAGCGACTGGAAAGGTTTTTCCTCGATAGATACAAAACGAATGGCTCAACCACTTTTTCAGGTTCTCATCAGGAAATAGCACTTTCACTAAATACTTCCCGAGAGGTAATTTCACGACTATTAAAACAGATGGAAAGAAAAAAAATGATCCATATTTCCAGAAATATGGTGGATTATTCTCCTATCTGTGACTAAAGTTACTGTAAGATTTCATTAAGCTTCGTTTTTTTGTATCAAAGTTCAAGTTTTGATACGAATGGAATCAGCAAACAATTCATTTGACAGGATAATACATGGGAGTACACCGGTTTTGGTTGACTTCTATGCCGATTGGTGCATGCCATGCAGAATACTGACTCCTATTTTGAAAGATTTGGCTGAAGATATGGGAGATGAAGTAAGAATACTGAAAATAGATATTGATACAAACCAAAAGGTGGCAAAGAAATATGGAATTTTTAGCGTTCCAACAATATTTCTCTTCCAAAATGGTGAGGTGATCTGGAAAGGATCAGGAGCAAGACCAAAAGAAGAACTGAAGAGAATTATCAGAAGTAATAAAAAAACAATTCAGGCATCATAAAAAGACATTCTATTCTTTTTGCCATTCGTTGAATAACGATTATTGACATATGAAAACACGTAGTATTTACTCATACTCTGAATTGGAACAGTCTCTGAGAAGTATAGAAAATATTTTCCTTCTCATTTATAAAAAAGACGCTGAGCAGAGTATCTGTGCACTGCAAAGACTCGAATCTGTAAATAATGACCAGGAGAAAGAGATTTTAACTGTGGACGTAACAAGTGTACCAGACATCCATTCAAAATTTGGAATCACTTCAGCCCCGAGTCTGCTGGAATTCATAGATGGCGAATTGAAAAATGTATATAAGGGATGCCAGACAGAAGCATTTTATACATCGGCAATTACAGGCAATGGATTTGCTACCTTTGGCGAAATTGAAGGGAAAAAAGCAAAACGAGTGATTGTCTATACAACACCAACGTGTTCCTGGTGCACCACACTGAAAACATATTTAAACGAAAATAATATCAGATATACTGAAGTAAATATTGCCGCCGATTCTGCTAAGGCCGAAGAAATGGTAAGAAGAAGTGGACAACAAGGCGTACCGCAAACTGATATTGAAGGAAACATGATCGTCGGATTTGATAAAAACAGAATCAACGAATTATTGGAATTAAGATAAATTAGTAGTTCAACAAGTATTAACCTAAAATTCAACAAAAATGAGAGAGTTACAGCCAATAAACCAGCATGTATTGCTGGAAATGGAGAATCAGAAGGAAGAGAAAACAGCTTCCGGAATTATTATTCCTGAAACAGCAGTAGAGAAACCCCAATTTGCAAGCGTTGTTGCACTGAGTGGTATTGAGAAACCCGAAATCTCTATTGGAGATGTGGTTTTTTATAAAAATTTCTCTGGTACTGAACTGGATTATGATGGAAAAACTTATCTGATGATACCGTATGTCGATATCCTCGGAAAAGTTGTGGAGACGGATAAAATTTAATTAACTGAACTGCTGTAGGTCCTTCAATCAAAATCAAAATCTTTTTAGGTTTCTGCTAATTTTAAAGCTGCTCGCAAGGGCAGCTTTTTTTGTTTCCAACCTGCTGTACAGACTATCTATAAGCATTGAAAAATCAAAACAATAACACTACATTCGCTCCCTGAAAAAATGAATAAAAATTAATAATTGTGAAAAGAATTCTTATCCTGACTATTGGAGTGATGATCCTACTCTCCTCCTGTAATAATCCAAAAAAAACTGAAATGAATCCTCTCTTAAATAAATTTGACACTCCCTTTGGAGTTCCTCCTTTCAAGCTCATAAAAGCAGAACATTTTATGCCTGCCTACCTTGAGGCAATGGCCCTGCAAAATGAAGAAATTGATGCTATTGTTCAGAATAGTGATGCACCCGATTTTGACAATACAATTGCAGCACTCGACTATAGTGGCAATCTGCTAAAGCAAGTATCCAGTATCTTTTCAAATATTCGCTCTGCAAATACAAATGATGAATTACAGGTAATTGCCAAGGACTTAGTGCCTCTGACATCTGCCCATCGCAGTAATATCAGTATGAATCCTGAATTATTTGGCAGAATTAAAAGCGTTTATGAACAAGAGGAATCATTGAACCTGACAGCTGAACAATCAAAACTACTTGAAAAAACCTATAAGAATTTCATAAAAGGCGGAGCCAACCTCAATGAAGAGGAGAAGAATAAGCTCAGAGAGATTGATGAAAAACTTTCGATGTTGTCACTTCAATATGGGGAGAACCTGTTGACAGAGACAAATAGTTTTCAACTCATTATAGAAGATGAAGCTGATCTCGGAGGATTGCCGGAAGCTGTTATTTCAGGAGCTGCTGAAGCTGCTGAAGAAGCAGAATTAGGTGGCCTTTGGTTGTTTACCCTTCACAAGCCAAGCTGGATCCCTTTCCTCCAGTATTCTGAAAAAAGGCATTTAAGAGAGGAACTCTACAAAGCCATGTACAACAGGGCTAATAATGGCAATGAATTCGATAACAAAGAAATCATTAGCAACATGATTAAACTCAGAACAGAACGTTCTCATTTAATGGGCTATGAGAGTCATGCCGCTTATATGCTTGAGGACAGAATGGCTAAAAAACCTGAGAATGTATATAATTTGTTGATGCAACTTTGGGAACCTGCACTCACTATTGCAACTAAAGAGGCTGAGATGATGCAGGAGATGATTGATAAAGAAGGAGGTAATTTCAAACTGGCCTCATGGGATTGGTGGTACTACACCGAGAAAATCAGAAAAGAGAAATATGACCTGGATGAAGAGGAAATTCGTCCATATTTTAACCTGGAAGCTGTTACAAACGGAGTATTCAGCGTTGTGGAAAATCTTTATGGCGTTACATTCGACAAAAGAGAAGATATTCCTGCATACCATGAAGATGCGACAGCATATGAAGTACTTGAAAGTGATGGAACACATCTTGGAGTACTTTACCTTGATTACCATCCACGTGCAAGTAAACGCGCCGGCGCCTGGAGCACCAGCTATAGAAAGCAGTGCTATATTGATGGAGAAAAAGTTCATACAATTGGTTCAATAGTTTGTAATTTCTCCAAACCTACAGGGGACAAACCTGCACTATTGTCATTCGATGAGGCTTTGACTTTATTTCATGAAATGGGACACGCCATCCATGGCCTGTTTTCAGAATGTAACTATCCCGGAATCTCCGGAACCAGTGTACCCAGAGATTTTGTTGAACTTCCTTCGCAAATAATGGAAAACTGGGGTGCCCATCCTGATGTCTTAAAAACCTATGCTAAGCACTACGAGACCGGTGAAGCAATACCCGATGAACTCATTGAAAAACTATCAGCA
Source organism: Bacteroidales bacterium (assembly GCA_030589895.1). Lineage (GTDB taxonomy): Bacteria > Bacteroidota > Bacteroidia > Bacteroidales > JAUUZQ01. The sequence continues at coordinate 63,134 of JAUUZQ010000002.1, read as the reverse complement.
AGCAGTAAATTTAATATGGGATTCATAAGCACCGAATATCTCGCAGCTTCATTTCTGGATATGGATTTTCATGTAACAACAGAAGTTAAAAATATAGATGTTGATGCATTTGAAAAAACAGCAATGAAAAAGATTGGGCTGATTGAAGAAATTATTCCACGCTACCGTCCAACTTATTTCAATCACATCTTTGCAAGCGGTTACTCTGCAGGATATTATAGCTATATCTGGGCAGAGGTGCTGGACAAGGATGCATTTGAAGCATTCAAGGAGACCGAGCTGTTTAATCAGGAGCTGGCTTCATCATTCCGCGAGAATATCCTCTCAAAAGGGGGTACCATAGATCCAATGGAAATGTATCTTAATTTCAGGGGACAAAAACCTGATGTGAATGCATTGCTTGAAGGCAGAGGCTTAAACTTATAGTATTTTAACAGCAGAGTTTTGGAACTTGCTTCGCTTGATCGCTGAGTTATTCAATTTAGATGGAGAATGCTATACTCAAGAGTTTTGGAACTTGCTTCGCTTATTTGCTGACTTAATAAGTTTGGGTGGAGAATGCTATACTCAAGAGTTTTATCTCTCTTCTCCATAATGCACCCTATACAGTTTATAAACTCTCTGAAACTCTGCGAATTAGCGTAAGCGACTCCATCGCTATCCCAAGCTATACTCTGCGGTAAAAATAAAATTTCTTATGATATTTTTATACACCTGAGCCACGCAGTATAGTGACAGCAGTATAGAACATGATTTTCAGATCTACAAAGAGCGACATATTTTCAATATAGAGAATATCGTAACGCAGCCTCTTGATCATCTCCTCTACATTTTTAGCATAACCGTATTTTACCTGCCCCCATGAAGTAATCCCTGGCCTCACCTTGTGAAGGTGAACATAGTGTGGTGCCTCTGCGGTTATTTTCTCAATGAAATATCTTCGCTCCGGACGTGGCCCAACGAGTGACATATCTCCTTTAAGAACATTAATAAAATTAGGGATCTCATCTAATCTGTGCTTACGCATGAAAACACCAAAACGAGTAATCCGTCCGTCATTTTTGGAGGATAATTCAGGCCCATTTGTCTCAGCATCTTTATACATGGATCGGAACTTATAGATCATAAAAGGTTTGCCATATTTCCCAATCCGCTCCTGTGTGTAAAATAATGGTCCTGGTGATGACAATTTCACACCAAGCATCAGAATTATTTCCAATGGAAGTAATAATATCATGGCCATTAAAGAAAGAAGTAAATCGGAAATCTGTTTTACATTTACTTGCCAGATTGGCATCAACTCATGAGACACTTCGAGCAATGGAGTGTCAAATATTGTAGTAGATTTCACACGACCCGAAAGTATATCTGTCATACTCGGAATCGCACTTATCCTGACATCCATTAAACTCAGCTTATTAATGATATTTCCAATTTCCTGATGCTCAGAAGGCTCGAGTGCTATGATTACTTCCTCTACCCTGTTAGTATGAATAATACTTTCTAAATCCTTTAATCCACCAAGATGTTCAATATGATCCTGTAGCTGATAATGCACCTTTTGATGAACATTCACAAATCCCATAATAGTATGTCCACTGGCACGTCTCTCCTGCTGTAAATCTTTGTATACTTCACGAGCATTTTCATTACTCCCGATGAAAATAGTCTTGAACCCTATTAATCTGCGATGAATTCTACTTACTGTGTTATTTGTAATTATCAATCGCGGAATTAATGTTAGAACAAATTGTAAAACAAAAAGTGTGAAAAAGAGATTATAGTAGTGAGTGTAATCCAGAATAACATCATCCAGAATCAGAAGGAAAAAGATGACCACAACACCCAGCAGGATACTTAAAAATGTCTTTAAAAAATCATCCAGTCTGGATCTGCGGAAAATATTCTTGTAAAACCCGGTGAAATAGTAGAGGACCAACCATGCAACTGGAATACCAAATACTCCCAACCAAAATCTAAGATCAAGATTTACGGGGATTTCATAACCAAAAATCTGAGGCTCAATATTTAGTTTACGGTGAAGATAAAACAGTATCCATGCAACAGATGCTGCCAGATAATCACTGATTAAATACTTAAGTCGCTGCGAGGTATAATTTTTCATGCAAAGAGGTGACTCTATCGTGTAAACTAATATTTTGTTAAAAAATTGTACAAAAGTAAAAAAAAGTTTAAATGTAATGCTATACTAAACCCCTTACTTAATATTTATACGAAAAAACAGTGAAAAGAGTTGCATGTTGTACTCTGTACAATCCACTCGAAATAACTATCTTTGGAAAACTTTTCCATGCATGAATGACTCTTATCGTCACAAAGGATTGCGTCAAAAACTGATCGATTCCCTTAGTGAGAAAGGAATAAAAAACACCGAACTCCTTGAAGCCATGAACCGAGTGCCGCGTCACCTCTTTATGGATAGCAGTTTCGTTAATTTCTCATATTCTGATAAAGCTTTTCCAATTGCTGCAGGACAAACAATTTCACAACCATATACTGTCGCATTTCAAACCGAACTCCTGGAAATTCAAAGGCATCAAAAAATCCTGGAAATAGGAACCGGATCTGGATACCAGACTGCTGTACTGCTGGAGTTAGGAACAAGGGTTTACACTATTGAGCGCCAAAAAGACCTTTACAATATAGCAATGGAAAACCTTCGTCCCTTGGGCTATAAGGCATCATTTCACTATGGAGATGGATATGAGGGGCTTCCCACTTTTAGTCCTTTTGACAGAATTCTGGTAACTGCTGGTGCGACTGAAATACCGAAAAAACTGTTGGATCAGCTTGCAATCGGAGGCAGAATGGTAATTCCGGTTGGAGACAGATTCGGACAAAAAATGATTCTGATCATCAGAGAAAGTAAAGATGATTACAAGGAATCTATTCACGGCAATTTTGCATTCGTTCCCCTTTTACCAGGTAAATCAAATTAACTATGATTATACTCGAAAAACTAGTATTTAACTCTTTTCAAGTCAATACATTTTTACTTTACGACGAAAGTAAAGAGTGTGTTATTATTGATCCGGCCTGCTATGAAAAAGAGGAAGAAAAAGCACTTGAATCATATATCACAGACCTGGGTCTGAAGCCGGTTCTTCATATAAATACACATTGTCATATTGACCATATACTTGGCATGCCATTCGTCCGCGAAAAATATAAAATTCCCTCATATGCCCATAAGCTTGAGCAGAAATTGCTAAATAAAGGACATATCATGGGAGATGTTTTTGGTTTTCACACCGAACCATTCCCTGCACTTGATAAGCATATCGCCCACTCCGAGAAGATAAATTTTGGTAATTCTGAGATTCTTGCACTTCATGTTCCCGGACATTCAGAGGGGAGTCTTGCATTTTATGCTGAAGCAGAAGGATTTGTGATTACAGGAGATGCCCTGTTTGCAGGAAGCATTGGAAGAACAGATCTGCCGGGAGGAAACTACGATCAACTTATCGATAGTATCAAAAATAATCTTTTTTCACTTCCCGGCTTAACAGTAGTTTGGCCGGGACACGGCGAATCATCAAGCATTCAGAATGAAATCGAAACGAATCCTTTCTTTGATAACTAATTTATAAAACATAATTTTTTTCATGCTATTTGAATAAGTGATTATTTATCTTTGATTTTCTTTTTCTATACTTTTTTACCTGAATAATATTTGGGTAATGCTAAAAATAAATCTAATGAGAGCAGATAAGTTTAGTCATCGTCATATCGGACCACGTGATGAAGAAATCATTGAAATGTTGAAAACAGTAGGTGCTGAATCACTTGATGAATTAATAGAAAAGACAATTCCCACCTCCATACTTGCTCCTGAAAAAATTGAACTCGCAGAGGGTATAACTGAGACTGCATACCTGGAAAGGATCACAGAAATAAGTAAGAAGAATAAAATTTTCAAATCATATATTGGACAGGGTTACTACAATACAATACTGCCCTCCGTTATAAAAAGAAACATCCTCGAAAATCCAAACTGGTATACTTCATATACACCATATCAGGCTGAAATTTCCCAGGGCAGACTTGAAGCACTACTAAATTTTCAAACAGTTATTTCAGAACTAACAGGAATGGATCTGGCAAATGCGTCTCTTCTGGATGAAGCCTCAGCTGCCTCTGAAGCAATGATCATGATGTTCAATGCCAGATCGAGAGCAGATACCAAAGCAGGGAAAAACGTCTTCTTTGCAGACAATAATATATTTCTTCAATCACTTGACTTACTGAAGGTTAAATCCGAACCTCTTGGCATTGAAGTGATTACAGGAGATTTCAAAAAACATAAATTCTCAGATAATACATTCGGATGTTTGGTGCAATATCCTGCTGCCGATGGTAAAATTCTGGATTATAAAAAATTTACTGCTGATGCACATGAAAAAGGAATCCTGATAAGTGTCGCTGCAGATATTATGAGTCTTGCAATCCTCACCCCTCCCGGAGAATGGGATGCTGATGTGGTATTTGGATCAACCCAACGATTTGGAATACCGCTTTTTTATGGTGGTCCGCATGCAGCATTTTTTGCAACAAAAGAGTCATTTAAAAGACTGCTACCGGGAAGAATAATTGGAATTTCCATTGATGCACAAGAGAAACCGGCCCTGAGGATGGCATTGCAAACCCGTGAGCAACATATCAAACGCGAAAGAGCCACTTCGAATATTTGTACCGCCCAGGCACTCCTGGCAAATATGGCTGGAATGTATGTAGTATACCATGGTCCTGAGGGTATAAGAGAGATAGCTGAAGATATACACACCGGAGCAGTCTATCTGAATACCAAATTAAAAGAGATTGGCTTTGAACAGGAAAATGAGATCTTTTTCGACACACTGAAAATAAAGCTTCCCGAGTCAATCAAAGCAAATGAGATAAAGAAGATTGCTGAAGAGTCAAATATAAATTTCTACTACCCTTCCGATTCAATCGTCATTTTGTCAACTGATGAATCAAGCAGGGAAGAAGAATTAAATGAAATATTAAATGTCTTTGGTGTTGCCGCAAAGAAATCCTTTCAAAGAAGTGTCGACCTTAAGAAGCTGAATGCAATTCCTGATGAAATGCTCAGAAATGACAAGTATCTGCAGCATGATATCTTTCACAAGTATCAAACTGAAACAGAATTGATGCGCTACATCCGTAAGCTGGAAAGAAAGGATTTTTCACTTACCCATTCAATGATATCACTGGGTTCATGTACTATGAAATTGAATGCTGCCACACAGCTATTCCCGGTTAGTTTTCCTGAGTTTGCCAACATTCATCCTTTCGTTCCCATGAATCAGTCGGAAGGATATTATCAGCTCATAAATGAATTGAACCATGCCCTGGAAAGAATTACCGGATTTGATGCAATCTCCCTTCAGCCAAATTCGGGAGCCTCAGGTGAATATGCAGGAATGATGGTGATACGGGCCTATCACCTTAGCCGGGGTGAAGGTCATCGAAATGTTGTATTGATACCTGCCTCTGCGCATGGAACAAATCCGGCCAGCGGTGTAATGGCAGGCATGGAAGTTAAAGTGATTCCTTGTGATGAAAATGGAAATATCGATACAGACTCATTAAGAAGCGTGGCAGAAGAACACAGCAACAAGATCTCTGCTATCATGATCACCTATCCCTCTACACATGGTGTATTTGAAGAAAATATCCGTGAAATAATTGACATAGTTCATAAAAAAGGCGGACAAGTATATATGGATGGAGCAAATATGAATGCCCAGGTTGGTCTTACCAGTCCTGCCATTATTGGAGCCGATGTTTGTCACCTCAACCTTCATAAAACATTTGCCATTCCACATGGTGGTGGCGGACCCGGAGTTGGGCCAATCGGTGTAGCCAAACACCTGGTGGAATTTTTACCAACACATCCTATCATTGAAACAGGTGGTGTAAATGGTATCAAAGCAATAGCCGCTTCACCTTATGGAAGTGCAGGTATTCTACCGATATCTCATTCTTATATTCAGATGCTGGGAAAGGAAGGTTTGACACTCTCCACTAAAATTGCTATTCTAAGCGCTAATTACCTGGCAGCAAGACTAAGAGATCACTATGATGTGCTCTACACAGGGAAAAACGGTTATGTGGCCCATGAAATGATCCTCGATTGCCGTGGATTCAAGGCAGATACTGACATTACTGAATCGGATATAGCCAAGAGACTAATGGATTATGGTTTCCATGCTCCTACCCTCTCCTTCCCTGTTCACGGTACACTCATGGTCGAACCAACCGAAAGTGAATCGAAAGATGAACTGGATAGGTTTGCCGATGCACTCATTGACATTGCCAAAGATATTTCCGCTATTAAAGAGGGGAAAATGGACAAGGTGGATAATGTTCTGAAACACGCCCCTCATACGCAAGAAGTAGTTACAACAAGCGAATGGAACCGTCCCTACGACAGACAAAGAGCAGCCTTCCCTCTTGTCTGGGTAAGAGACAATAAATTCTGGCCATCGGTAGGTCGTATCAATGACGGCTTTGGAGACCGAAACCTTGTCTGCGCCTGTGTACCTGTGGAAGAATATAAATAGCTGCATTGTCGCATTATTGCATTATCGCATTGTTGCATTGTTGCATTGTCGCATTGTCGCATTAACACATTAATTCATTGCCATGAGACCATACATCCTTGCTGAATCACACTGGCTTAATCTCAAAGATGCGCAAGTTGAACTAGCCATCCTTCCCTGGGGAGCTACAGAAGCTCATAATTATCACCTGCCCTATGGCACAGATAATTTTGAATCAGATCTGCTGGCTGCAGAATCAGCAAGAATTGCCTGGGATGCAGGAGCAAAGGTAATGGTTCTTCCTACCATTCCCTTTGGTGTGAATACTGGTCAACAAGATATTTATTTAGATATAAATCTAAACCCAACTACACAATTTGCCATCTTGAATGATATCCTTGAAGTACTCGACCGACAAGAAATCAATAAATTACTGATCTTTAATAGTCATGGAGGAAACGATTTCAAACAATTTGTCAGGGAGTTGGGAGTAAGCTTTCCGGATATACTTATCAGTACTTGCAACTGGTATCAATCTGTTGACAAATCTGAATATTTTGACAATCCCGGCGACCATGCGGATGAAATGGAGACAAGCCTGATGCTTCATCTGCTTCCTGATCTGATACTTCCTCTCAAAGAAGCTGGTGAGGGAAAAGAGAAGAAACTCAAGATCAAGGCTTTAAATGAAAGCTGGGCCTGGACCGAGAGAAAATGGTCTGAAGTTACAGAAGACACAGGTATTGGAAATCCCAAATTAGCAACAAAGGAGAAGGGTGAAAAATACTTCAAGGCAGTAACTGAAAAAGTAGCTGAGCTAATGATTGATCTGGCAAAATGTGATCCGGGAAATCTATACTTTTAAAAAAATGAAAAGAATAGTAACTAGTGACTAGTCCTAAATAAAAGAGGCGCTAAACAATCAAAGCGCCTCTTTCTGAACAAATCAACATATACAATTCAGAAACAATTAATAACCCCTACGCTTCCGAACCTTTATTTTCACCATTAAATTTTGGCTTTAGGAAAAGAAAATTATCACATACGATCTCGGTACTATAGTGCTTATTTCCATCCTTATCCTCCCAGTTGTCATTCTTGATCCTTCCCTCAACATAGAGAGAATCACCTTTCTTAACATACTGCTGAATGAGCTCAGCACGCTTGTTCCAAACCTTTATCCGATGCCATTGGGTTGTGGTAACCTCTTTTCCATCCTTATCCTTATATGTATCAGAGGTGGCAAAAGGGAAAGTTGCATTTAAAACCTCCCCATTCTTTTCCATGATCTTCGGCTCATCACCGACGTTACCCACAAGAGTAGCCTTGTTAATTCCGTACTTCATAATATTTTGTTTTTATGGTTATGTACGGGTTAATGTGATGAGAAGTCCAAATATCGTATGGAAAGTGATTTTTTTTTGAAAAAAAGTCAATTTGAGATATTTCCTCAAATAACCTTGATGAAGGAGCAGTGATTACTCTTATCTTCAATTACTTGCAAAAAATGGACGTTTTTTTTATCATTTCCTTTTTTCAATGACCATGATATTACTGTAACCTAGTCCTGCCAACTCAGGGTAGTATTTATAGGTGTCTTCACGTTTATAGAATCCTGGAATAATTACCCTGGTATAATCATACTCCTCAACAAGAACAGACTGTAGACCCAAATTATTTTTTATCCTTCGTTGAGCCCTTCTGGCCTCAGATAGCTCTGTAAATACACCAGCCTGAATAGAGAATCTTGGTTGTTCAATAATTGGTTTCACAACTTTTATGTCCTCAATGGGTGACTTCACTTCAATCTCTTCTTCAGCTACTACTTCCTCAACTAATTCCTCCTCAAGCAACTCTTCTTCAGCTACCTCTTCCTCAACTAATTCCTCCTCAAGCAACTCTTCTTCAGCTACCACTTCCTCAACTAATTCCTCCTCAAGCAACTCTTCTTCAGCTACCACTTCCTCAACTAATTCCTCCTCAAGCAACTCTTCTTCAGCTACCTCTTCCTCAACTAATTCCTCCTCAAGCAACTCTTCTTCAGCTACCACTTCCTCCTCAAGCAACTCTTCTTCAGCTATCTGTGGCTCTAATATCTCATCCTCAATTACTATTACGCTGTCTGTTTCTGTTACAATTAGAACTTCCTCCTGAGCTCTTATTCCAGTCTCATAACGGCTTGTATCATATGGCAATACCCAAATATCACTAATGCCCAGCTCGCTAAGTTGAGGAATAATTGCATCCCGCTGTTCTGGCTTAGTGAATCCAGTAAGCCTGACTTTAAAGTAGCCAAATTCCTTGATAATTATTACAGCTTGATCAATGGAATTGGAAAGTTTCAATCTTAGCGCTTCTGCTCTGGATGAATCCCTGAATGCACCAAGTTGTATATTGAGGTTTGAATGATCGTTTGGATCAAGCATCTCAGTTCTTATTTCAATTACTTCGGTAATTGTATCCCTAACTGTCATCAACATCATCTGCTTGCGTATTCCTTTCAGGTTGATAACCCACATTTCCTTGACCCCGATATTACTTAGTTTCGGAATGAATTCATCCACTTCTTTCCTGGATTCAAAATCCAATACCCTAACCTTGAACAAGCCGTTTTCAATTATAATTTCGATTTCCCTGTCAATGACTTTTGCAAGCTTCTCTTTATATGCTTTTGCATTTGATCTCTTAGAGAAGGCCCCAAGCTGTATGGCATAACTGTCTGTTGTGTCTGAAACTTCCTGAACCAATTCATGTATCTTAATATATGTTGAATCCCTCTTTGTAATTTGAACTTTAGGTTCGGGAATGATGGTTTCAACTAAATCTGGTTTCTCTTCTTGTGGCTCTGGAGTCAGCTCCAACAAGAAATCCAGCCCATTAACAGTTGCTCCCCCTGAATCGGATGATATATCAAATTTGATGGAATCAGGGGTGCAGGTCATGCCTATTCTTTGCAATTGAATACTGTCTATTCTAACGACATAAGATCCAAGAGAAAGACCATCAAACTTATAAGAACCATCTATATTGGAAAAAACCCTTCCAACAAGTTTTTGATCTTTGTTATAGAGATGCGATACTATACCATCAAGCCCTCTTATCTCATCACCCCAATTGATCCTTACAATGCCTGAAGCTTCACCGGCTATACTTAAGGGAACTTCAATCACCTTGAGCATATTTGGATCGACATGCACACTATATGTCCTGTTTTTCATTTTCAAGGGAGGATTTTCAAATCCACTATCATCAAATTCAATAATACATTTTGTATAGGCTTCAAGACTCAGAATACGAATAGTCGTATCTTGTTCAATTCGCTCAATTTGCCCACCGCTGGAACGCAAGTTTAATCCAAATACTTTGGCTTCCCCTGAATCTCTTCTGCTATTTGAATTTTTATCAAAGTAAGGAATGATTGTAATTCCACCCTTACCTACATTGCTTATCTTATCTGCTTTAAAATAGTTGGTATTACGGTCACTGATGATGCTTCCCCTTGCATACTGAACCAAGGAAGTTTTATTCTCTGATCGTATGCCTGATATACCTGTTTGAGCGAAGTTAAAGTTGTAACGAAATCCAAGTTCCGCATTCTGCAGATTGCGTGTAAAATCTTGTTCAAATGACAGATTGAGATAAGCATGCTTAATCAACTTTTTTTCCAATCCAATTTTTAGTGACATCAGTCTTTTATCAGAATACCCGTATTGAGCCATGGGCGTAATTCTTAATCCAGACTTAAAACGGTATGAGAGGGAGAGCTTGCTGTATACATATGGATCGGAGCCTCCAATAAATAAACCAGAAGTAGTGATATTCGTATTTACACCAAATAACGAACCTGAAAGCAACCATTCTGCAGTAGTAGAATCTGTGGTCGGTAATACAATCTGATTTAAAGTCATCTTGTTATAAACATGGAAACTATTAAGGCTAATTGGCATTAAAATCGAAACATTACGTTCTTCCAGGTAGTTATGATTTATTGCCTGCTGTTCTTTATTATATTTCGAATAATTCAGGTCAAACTGTATGTTCGAGGGTAGTCTGTAGCTAAGTGTACTTTTTGCTCTCACCTTGTAAGTAAGTTCTCCTGAAAGGATGAGATTCGAAGCAAGTCTAAATGAACCTTTTACAAAGGGCATCGCGGGACTTGAAGTGACAGAGGAGAGATATTCATACCCCGCCCCAATAGTAACATTTTTCGAAACGCCAAAATTAATGTTGGTTCTTAGAAGCCTGCTGCGAAGAGAATCCTCAACAATACCTGCACTTATATCGTACTCAAGTACTTCCTTTGGAACGAAGCTAAAAGGGAGTGAGATATCTCTCTCCCTTGATTTTTCTTCTCCCCAGGGACCGTAGAATTTTAACTTGAGCGGTAAATTTCCATATACCAAAGGGACCTCAAATGTAAAAAAACCAGCTGCATCAGCCTTGGCATATTCAACCAGAACATTATTTACATATAGCTCCACAATCCAGTTTGGTTCTGTTATATCACTAAGTGTATACGATCCGGATGATTTTCTTAGTGTTGTTGGAGCATTGGTGAACTGGACTCCAACAACAGGATCAAGAATAGTAGATGTGGAAAGGGGACTGATTTTCCCTGCCGTTACCTGGCTCAGGGTACTGTTATAATTGTCTACATATCTCCACAAGTAATGTTGCTGTCTTTCCTGAAAAGGTTCATTGCTATTGTAATTTAATGATGCTGTGGCTTCTCCTCCCACTATAACCGATCCAAGACTTAGATTAATTCTTGTCTCAGACGGTCCATTTATTTGTTGTGTTGATAATACTGACCAGTCGGCCATGCCAAATCTAAACGATGGATAAAATCTTCTTATTTCAATATCTGCCTTTTCTTCACTAGTCAAACGGTTCAAATTGACGCGTAGGTCTTCTTGTCTCATTTCACGGATGACTGGTATTTCAAGTTGAGATTCAACTTTAACCGAAAGATCTTTGAAGCTATATATACATTCGAGACCAAAGATTTTTTCGAAATAAAAAGCTCTTAGATAGAGATTCGATTCAGTGTGGATCAGATCTCCTGCTTTGAGCTTAAATAATTTTCCACCATATTGAATTTCATTTTTATTCCTGTCAATGCTATAAGAAGATTCCTTGTCAATAAAGTAGCCAGTGATGGTTTCGAATCCTGTTGAAGGAATATTCCTAATATTTAAAAAATCAAACAGGTGAGTTACTGGCAAAAAAATCTCGTTCTCCTTTATCAAAGCATCAATCTCTCTCGCCCCCAGCTTTGGTACTTCCAGAAAGACAGATATTTCGTCATATTTAGTTTCAGACTGGGCATAAGTTCTGATACCTGGAAAAATAAGGAGATGAATAAGAAAAATAAGTATACGTGTTGACCATTGCTGCTTATGCCTTGATAAAGTGAGAGAGAAGTATGCTGCAATTCCTGCCATTAATATTGTTCATCTGGATTAGAGTCCACTTACTCAAGAACAAAAATACTGATTTAACTAAGGATTGCTTGATAAGTTACTAACTACCAAAACCAGTAATGTTTAATGTTGCTATATGAAATCATGAATGCTACCATCCACAGCCAATAATTTAAAATTATTCTAGCCCCCCTTCTTTTCATTGATGTTCTCCTACGACACTATAAATTCATGTGGCAGCCACCAACGTAGCTATGTTAATTCCTTGTTACATAAAATTCTGTTTAAGGCAATGTGATAAGAAGTCCAAATATCGTATGAAAAGTTTTTTTTTGAAAAAGAATTATAATCATTCTAAAAATCACTTTTTATACTCTTCAACACCCATTATCTCCTTCAAATTACCTTTCTTGTTAGACAATTCACAACAGAAACGATCAAACATGAATTATAAGTCATAAAAAAAATTGATCTATATCAGTTTTATATTACAACCAATATCAATTGTGAAAGTCATACTTACTCTTTAAAATTAAATATTTTTGATGCTTAGCAAGCAGCAGAATAAAACACTTACTAATATGAAGAAATTTTTGTCAATTTTTACCCTTGCACTATTAACGTTCAGCTTTCAATCATGTGAGAAATATGAAATTACTATAGGTGATGATTTCATGGATGATATACAACCGATCTTTGTTGATAAGTGTTCAAGCTGTCACCCTTCCCTCCTTCCTCCTGATTTTACTGAAGGAGCTGTATTTAACTCACTGACCCAATATAATGGAGGTGCCCTGATTGATAAGCAAACTCCGGAAGATAGTTACATTCTGGTAAAAGCTACCGATGGACATAGTTCCAATGATGTTTCAAATGGTCAGAAAGAGGCAATCCTCAGCTGGATTGCTAATGGTGCAAACAAAAGCAATTAAAAAATTATTATTATACAAACCCAATTATGAATATGAAACTTTTTTTAATCAATTTCCTGATTGTTGGATGTTTATGGAGCACATCAATTTTTGCTCAGGATGAAACTGTCTATCCTCCTTTTGAAACGCTTACATTAATCGACAATCACACAACTCTGAACCCTTACAAAGGCTCAATAAATATTGAAATTCAACACCGCTTTGCCCCCATTGCATCCATCAGTGATCTTTTTGGAATATATGGATCAGCCAACACCAGAATGGCTGTTGACTATGGAGTAACTGATAAAATTATGGTTGGTTTTGGAACTACCAGAAAAAATTCAGTGCAGGATCTTGAATGGAAAATAAGTTTACTCCAACAGACAGAATCCAATAAAATGCCTGTTTCAGTAAGTTATGTTGGTAATGCAGTACTTAATGCAAGTTCATCAACAAATTTCGGCCCTCCGTCTGAATTCAAATTCGCTCACAGATTGTCTTACATGAATCAGATAATCGTTTCAAGAAAATTTGGAGAAAAGATAGGCGTCCAGATTGCTCCTACATTTATATGGTTAAATGCAGTTGAGCAAGGGTTTCACAATGCAAACTTCTCAATTTACAGTGGTCTGCGTGCCCAGGTACTGGGGTTTCATGCTATTATCCTGGAATACGAACAACCCTTGAATACAGCTGAGAATGTTGATATTTATCCCAACTTGTCCTTTGGAGTTGAAATCGGAACCAGCACGCACTCTTTCCGGGTTTTCGTTGCAAATTATAATGCACTCGTAAAGAACTATGATGTGGTCTACAATACAAATGACCCATTTAGTCTTGATTACCAGTTTGGATTCAATATTTCAATCAGATTTTAAAATTTAACAGATATGAAGAAAGTTCTAATTTTATTGAACGTACTTCTCATTGCTTCTTCAGCTACCTTGTCGGCACAATCCGACTCTGCTAAAAAGGCAGAGGCTCTTGTAATATACATGGAAGTAAATGATTATGTAGTGGAGAATGAAGCATGTTTAAGATGTCATGGCGAATCAAAATACATATTGAAAGACGAGTCGATGGAACGTGAAATCACTCAATCCATGTGTCGCGACAAAATCATCGAAAGAGATGATTATTACAGCATGGTACACAAAAGCTTTGCTTGCCTCGATTGTCATTCATATGACTATGAAGTGTTCCCTCATGCATACGAGTTGCGACTCGAACCAACTTTTACATGTCTCGACTGTCATGGCTATGATGAAGATTATGCACAATACCACTTTGAAGATATCGAGGTGGAATTTCAGGAAAGTATACATATGAGCGCAAATCCGGATAATTTCACTTGCTGGAAATGCCATGATCCCCACTCCTACAGGACTTTTGTAAGAGATGATGAAAAAAGTGTGACAGAGGCCATTGCATATAACAATGATATTTGTCTCTCCTGTCATTCAGATTTCAGCAGGTTCGAACTCCTTACAGACAAAGATGAAATTGATTTACTGGATACACATAGCTGGTTGCCAAATCAGGCTGCCCATTTTAGAAGTGTAAGATGTATCGAGTGCCATACTTCATTGTCAGACAGTGTGCTTGTTGCCCATCATGTTCAAACAAAAGATTTAGCAGTGAGAAATTGTATAGAATGTCACTCCAGTAGCTCTATACTTATGGGTTCACTCTATAAGCACCAGGCAATAGAGAGCCGGGGTAAATTAGGATTTGTAAATGCAGTCATTCTCAATGAAGCATATGTGATCGGAGCCAACAGGAACAAAGTACTTAGTTTCGCCGGCGTTATGATCTTCCTTCTAACCCTTGGCGGAATCTCAGTTCACATTGTTGCACGAATTATATTTAAAAAATAAAAAGATGTCAAAATTATCATATCACTATCCACTTATTATCAGAATTTGGCACATCTTAAATGCCCTCTGTATATTGTTACTTATTGCTACCGGAATAAGCATGTATTATGCAGATCCAGGCAGACCTCTGATAGAATTCTCGTGGGCCGTTAAACTTCACAATTTCACAGGCATAGTACTGAGTTTTAGCTACTTGATATTCTTTTTTGCCAACTTGTTTACTGAAAACGGATGCTACTACAGAACAAAATGGAAAGGAATTATAAACCGATTGATTAAGCAAGGTATGTATTATATGTTTGGTATGTTTAAAGGTGAGAAAAAGCCCTTTCCTATTACAGAAAAAAGAAAATTCAACCCTCTGCAGCATATTTCCTATATTATGATTATGTATCTGGCTGTTCCCTTTGTGATTATTTCAGGATTGGGCCTTATGTTTCCTGAATCTGTATTGAAAGCTCCCTTTGGTGTAGGCGGAATCTTAATCACCGATATTCTTCACGTGGCAACAGGATTCTTCCTCTCCCTATTCCTGATCATACATATCTATGTTAGTACTATTGGCGCATCTAAATCTGCCAATTTTAAAAGTATTGTCAATGGATATGCCCTTGTGGAAGAAGATGAAGAGGAGGAAGATTAATACAAAATTAAAATAACTAAGTCTGGAAAGACTGTTACAAGCATAACCCCGGGTAATCACAACAGATCATGATTACCCGGGGATTTTATCTAAAAATCCCCTTATCTCCTAAGAGCGATATATCTATATCCCACAAGTTTCCCACTTCCCCCTTAGCTCATGGAGCGACATATCTATAAAAAACTAAACTCCATCAATTTATAACCATTCTAAAACCATACAAAACAAGTCTAATTTCTTTCTGAATTTTCCATATCACCCTCTTACCTTGCAACTTACACCCTACTCCTCCTGCTTATTACCCTTAGCTGGAAAAACAGGGAAAGACAAGCCTGACTTTTTTAAACCCATAATTTTAATATTTTTGATAATTGATTCACAGTAGTTGCTATACCGAATTAAAAAAGGGAAACTGTAAATTAAAGTTCTAAGTAATTTGATACTGTTAGTGTAAGGGAGAATTAACACAATGTATGTTCTCTAATATAACGCTACACCATGATAAAACGCTATTACAATTCTACCTTGGCTATTACAAGGTATCTGTGGCTCATTTCAATATTATTGATTGGCCCAACTTCAGAAAACATTTATGCTCAATCTGATGAAGATTGCATGATGTGTCACGAAGATCCGGATTTAACCAAAGAACGGAACGGAAGGACTGTATCATTGTTTATTGACACAACTATTTTTGAGGGCTCTGTTCACCATAGCAACACTTGTATTTCATGTCACATTGATGCAGATGATGAAGGATTCCCACATCTCGAAAATTTGAATCCCGTAAACTGCGGAAATTGTCATACTGATGCAATGAGGGATAATACCAGGGGCATCCATGGGCAAGCTCTTCTAATGAATGATTCTAACGCTCCTGATTGTAAAGAGTGTCACGGTAACCACGATATACTGCACAACAGTAATCCACTTTCCAGAACATATAAAATGAATATCCCTTTCCTTTGTGGCAGATGCCACAGAGAAGGTGAGATTGTTGCCCGCACTTATGATGTATCAGAACATAACATCGTAGAAAACTATACCATGGGTATTCATGGTAAAGGTCTGTTTGAAGCTGGATTGATCGTCACAGCAACTTGTAACAATTGCCATGGTAACCATCTGGTGTTACCTCATACCAGTCCAAATTCATCAATATCAGCTAACAGAATTGCCGGAACATGCATGAAATGTCACACCAGGATTGAAGAAACTCATAAAAAGGTCATCAAGGGAGAATTGTGGGAAAAGGATCCATCGGTTATTCCTTCCTGCTCCTCATGCCATCCTCCACATAAAGTCGATGTGCCAATGATACAGGCCAGGATTTCTGACAAATCATGCATGAAATGCCATGCCGATGAAGAAATTCATAAAATGCTGGGGGATGAAAAAGTATCACTTTATGTGAATCCAATTGAGCTGCCAAATTCAATTCATAAGAATATTCCATGTTCCAAGTGTCATACAAATGTTACTGATCATTTAAAACGCCCCTGTTCCACAAATACCCCGGTCGATTGTTCCTCATGTCACGCTGAGGTATTTGACAAGTATTTTGCCAGTGGTCATGGTCAGGCGCATTACCACGAGGTGGAAAATGCACCTTATTGCACTGATTGTCACGGAGACCACGACACAAAATCGAGATATGATGATACATCACCAGTATACAGAACAGCTATACCGAAACTGTGTGGTGAATGCCATCGAAAAGATGGGAAAGCCCCCCTGGCGACAGATTTAAAAGAGATCAATGCATTTGCCGATTATTCATTAAGCGTTCATGGACAGGGACTTACAAGCAAAGGATTAACAGTAAGTGCTGTATGTACCGACTGTCACACAACTCACCTAATGTTGAAAGAGACTGATGAACAATCGTCAATCCATCCTACCAATGTTCAGAAAACATGTGGCAATTGCCACAAGGGGATCTATGATCAATATATGGAGAGCGATCATGCATTTACCCTGGATGATCACGGTAAGGAATATCCCACTTGTGTTAAATGCCATAGTGCACACGTAATCTCTGAAGTTGATCAGGATAAGTTCATGAATGAAGTTACAAGCCAATGTGGCTCCTGTCATGAGGAAACCGCCGAAACCTATCTGGAAACCTATCACGGAAAAGCATTCCAGCTTGGCTCTCTTGAGTCAGCTCGATGTTCTGATTGTCATGGTGCCCACAATATTCTGAAAGCGGCAAATCCTAAATCAACAATTTCACAAATGAATATTGTGAACACATGTGCAACTTGCCATGCTGGGGCAAACAAAAAATTTGCAAATTATCTTAGTCACGCAACACACAAGGATGATCCTCGATTGCATTTCGCCTATATCTTCATGACTACCTTGCTATTGGGCGTATTCATTTTCTTTGGCATCCATCTCCTCATATGGATGCCCAGATCATTGCACGAAAGATTTAAGAAGATAAAGGAGAAAAAGAAAAAACCTAAACCAGAAGAAGAAATTTTTGTCAGAAGGTTCAGCGATAACCAAAGGGTTACACATATATTTGTGATGCTGAGTTTCATGCTATTGGCCCTGACGGGAATGATGTTAAAATTTGCCCATATGGAATGGGCCCAGTTCCTTGCTAAGCTAATTGGAGGTGTTCATTCTGCAGGAGTAATTCACCGGTTTGGGGCAGTTATCACTTTTGGATATTTTTCATACCATGTATACAACCTTATAAAGGATAAGCGTCAAAAGAGATTATCTGCCATGAAATTCATTTTCGGCAAAAACTCCCTGATGTTTAATATGCAGGATATAAGAGATTTCGGAGCTACAATGAAGTGGTTTGTCGGTAAAGGTCCAAGACCAAACTATGGTCGATGGACCTATTGGGAGAAGTTTGATTATATGGCAGTATTTTGGGGAGTAGCCGTGATCGGCCTCAGTGGCCTAATGCTTTGGTTCCCTATCTTTTTTACAAAATTCCTCCCTGGATGGGCTATAAATATTTCTCAAATTATACATAGCGACGAAGCACTGCTGGCAGTAGGTTTTATTTTTACGATCCACTTCTTTAATACACATTTTCGTCCGGAAGCATTCCCAATGGATACAGTTATATTCACCGGACAAATGCCATTAGAGCATTTCAAACATGAACGTCCACGTGAATATGAGGAATTAAAAGAAACAGGTGAACTGGAAAAATTATTGTCCGGACGTAAATTTTCAAAAGAAAATATGCGAATCGTTAAATTCTTTGGATTTCTGTTACTTGGGATCGGTGTTACCCTGATTGGATTTATTATTTATTCTCTCTTACAAGGATAAGCTTTAATCCATAAAAAAATATTATAGTCTTTCAGCTGCGGTCAGTTACTTAACCACAGTTGCTTTTTCCAGCAGGATCTCATAACTGTATCCATAACCAAAATCAAGATTCAATTTCAATACCCCCTCAACTGTAACGGTAGTTCCCACTTCAAACACTTCCACTGTAGTAATGGTCAGGTCAAATTTTCCATCATGTTCTGTTCCATCTTGAATATGAGTCCAGTTACGCTCCATAATGGCCGAATTAAATTTTGTCACCTCCCCACTAACACGAATAGTTTTATTCTCATATTTTCCAGGATTAGCAAATAGTTCAGCGATAGTCACAGCACCAGCTATTGCTTCAACTGAAACATCAGATTTTTCAATTTTCACCATACTTCCCGGAGTCACATCCTTAGTTTTCATTGCAGATGTTTCAGAACTGCCAATTATATTATCCAGAAATAGAATTTCATCAAATGTCCTGTCAAGTTCCTTGCTATAAAAATTCTGCATCAACAAACCTCCCTGATATTGGTAAGTCTCATTCGAATGTGCATCCATTGAAGATACTGCAATCCAATATTCCGGTCCTTTTGCCTTTACCAACAAATAGGTGTAGCTTCCAACCTGTTCAACTTCTTTTACAATTACGCTTATATATCCATCAGGGACATTGCTTTTACAAGAAAAAACAATTAGGATCAAGATTGCAAATACTATATTTCTCACGGTATTAAAGATTAAGTGATAATTATTTATATAATGCTAAAGAAAAGAAAAATCCTCTGGTTTATGAAACCAGAGGATTTTATATCTTATTAAATCAGTATATACTAATCAGCCTGTGTAGGATCAGGATGCGCAATTTCTGCAGAGAACTTTGCCATATCAAATGGCTTGTATGTTGGACTCTCCTCATTGTGACAAGTTCTGCACACTTCCTCAGTAGCAAGTATCATTCCCTTTTGCATGGCAAGATCTCGTTTCTTCATAACCGATGCACTCTTGTACATACTACCGGGTCCGTGACAAGATTCGCAAGACACTCCTTCAGACATTTTTAGTCCGGCAGCAAGCTTGCTATCAATATGACCATATGTTGAGTGACATTTCAGACAACCAGGATCTGTAGCAGGATCAGCAATACCTTTGGCAGCTGCAATTTCCTTTGCCTTATCTCCGCTCAACGTTTTCATAGCGCTGGCATGAGGACCTTCCAGCCATTTTTTATATTGCTCGCCTTTAGCAGGTTTCATATGGCACATTTTGCACTTGGCAGCACCAATGTACTTGAAATTTTGGGCTTGTAGTACACTCCCAGTAAACAGTGCCAACAAAGCGATAATGAATGTTTTCTTTAGTAACATGATTATTAGTTTTAAGTTATTGATATCTGATTCACAATTTATTCACTTTTCCCATATATATGCAATATTCAGGCCATTTTCTTCTCTAACAGACTAATATATAAAGAGTCTAAATATAAAAACGGGTAAATGCCATGATCACAGACTCTCACAATAACAATCAGGAAAATCAAAGGAGGCTTAATCATAATTATTTTTGAACAGAAAGCACACATTAATGTTCTATTAGCGTAAATTTATAAAATGAAAATATCTCGAAACGTATTATTATTCTTATCCCTTCTTCTTATTTATTCCTGTAGTAAAAGTGATTATATTAAAATTGCAGTTACAACAGATGTTCATGGTATGATTTACCCCATGGACCTGATACAAATGGAGACTGCAGACCATTCATTGGCGCATGTAAGTTCATACCTGAAAAATCAACGCTTAGCTTCAGATACTTCTCTTGTATTATTAGACAATGGAGACTTCCTGCAGGGACAACCCACTGTATATTACTATAACACGATCAAAAAGGATACTGTCCACATCAGTGCCCAGGCAATGAACTATATGGATTACGATGCCGGTAGTGTTGGAAATCACGATATTGAAGCCGGTCCAGATGTATATTATAAAATTGAAAAAGAATTTAAATTCCCATGGCTGGCTGCCAACGCCATTAATATCCATACAAATGAACCGGGATTTCAAGCCTATACCATTATTAAAAAAGGAGGTAGGAAAATTGCCGTATTGGGACTTATCACACCCGGTATCCCAAACTGGCTCCCAAAATCGCTATGGCCAGATCTCCGTTTTGAGGACATGGTCGAAACAGCACAAAAATGGGTTCCCATTATTCTGAAGAAGGAAAAACCTGATGTAATGATAGGTCTTTTTCACTCAGGCACAGATCCAACATATGGAGGGAAAACTGAAAAGGACCCAATGAATGAAAACGCCACTTTATTGGTTGCCAGACAAGTACCCGGATTCGATATAATATTTGCCGGCCATGACCATCGCTTATCAAAGCAATGGATAATCAATGTTTCAGGCGATAGCGTTCTGGTGATCGATCCCGGGAGTCACGCAAGAACTATTGGTGAAGTTCTAATAGATTTTTCTTCCCCGGAAAAAAAGATAGCAGCTAAGCTTGTTAAGTGCTCAAGGTATGAACCCGATCCTGAGTTTTTAGCACTTTTTGATCCTCAGTTTCAGGATGTAAAAGCATATCTTTCAGATACCGTAAGCATATTAAGTTCACCTATGTATAGTCGCGATGGACTGTTTGGACCTTCATCATTTATCTCATTAATCCATAAAGTACAACTAAAAGAATCCGGTGCAGAGATCTCACTGACCGCACCTCTCGCTATTAATTCAATACTTGAAAGCGGACCAATATGTGTTTCTGACATGTTTAAATTGTACCGCTTTGAAAATATGCTCTACACAATGAAACTTACAGGAGAGGAAATTGATGGTTTTCTTGAGCATGCTGCAGGAATTTGGTTCAATACCATGAGCAGCAAAAATGATCATCTTCTTCTGCTTAACCCTGAGAACAGAAGCCGTTTACAGAATCAATACTATAATTTCTCGTCGGCAGCAGGTATAGATTACACCATTGATCTTCAAAAACATGTTGAAGAAAAGGTCTCTATTCATCAAAAAAGTGATGGCTCCGAATTTTCAGCAAGTGATACCTTCCTCGTTGCTATCAATTCCTACAGGGGAAATGGTGGTGGTGGACACCTGACCATGGGTAGTAAAATCGAAAAAGACTTGTTACCCGGGAGAATTGTTCATGCAACTCAAATTGACTTAAGGTACCATTTAATGCGGTATCTGGCTGATCAGGAAACTTATAATCCGGATACATTATTGAACTGGAGCCTGGTCCCGGGCGATTGGCATCGAGAAGGAGAAAAACTAGATCGAAAAATGCTTTTTCAGTGATGTTTTTAGTCAAATATGAAGAGTCTGAAATTGAGATATTCAAAAATATTTAACGGGTTTTTATGTGTAAGATGCTTTAAATCAAATGAGTTAGAATAGTCTATCAACAAAATAGAAATTACAAGTCTAAAATTAGATTTTATTTATAGTTTTGCCTTATGGTTTTTGACCCATTCTTGCTTAATTTTATTAGAGATTTGGTCCTATAGTTTAACTATACCAGTACTTTCATGGATGTAAAAGGAAAAAATTTTAAGAAGTTCCTTGACAGGCAACAAGTGTTTGAATCGCAATACGATGCAAAATCGATGCAAAAACAACACGCCAAAGGAAAATTAACTGCCCGGGAAAGAATAGATATCCTGTTCGACGAAGGGACATTTGAAGAAATAGATGCATTTGTGACCCCGACTAAGTCCGATGGTGGCTTTGGTAAGATTCAACAATCCTATGGAGATGGCGTAATCATTGGACATGGCCAGATTATGGGTAGGTTGGCATTTAGCTATGCACAGGATTTCAATGTAATGGGTGGATCGCTCGGCTCAATACATGCTGCCAAAATATCCAAAATACAGGATATGGCCCTGAAAATGGGTGCCCCGATTATCGGATTAATCGACTCAGGGGGGGCAAGAATTCAGGAAGGAGTCGCCAGTCTGGCCGGCTACGCTGCAATCTTCTATAGAAATGTACAGGCATCCGGAGTAATCCCTCAGATCTCTGTTATCCTGGGGCCTGCTGCAGGTGGTGCCGTTTACTCTCCATCGATTACCGACTTTATTTTTATGGCAAATAAAACCAGTTACATGTTTGTAACCGGTCCGAATGTTGTAAAAGAAGTTCTCAATGAGGATGTGACATTTGATGACCTTGGGGGTGCTGAGGTTCATGCCAAGAAAAGTGGTGTAGCTCAAATGGTGTATGAAGATGAAGAGAACACACTGATGGGTGTTAGAAAACTCATATCATATCTTCCGGCGAATAACCTAGAGAACCCTCCTGAAGTAGATATTGATAAGAAGGAGACCAAAGATATAGAGGAGAAACTTAGAGATATTGCTCCCGACGATCCTAACAAACCTTACGATGTTAAGGACGTAATTAAACTTCTTGTTGACAAGAGATCATTCTATGAGATTGGAGAGCTCTATGCGCAAAATATTGTAGTTGGATTTGGACGTATCGATGGCAAAGTAATTGGTATTATTGCCAACCAGCCAAAAGTACTTGCAGGAACACTGGATATTAACTCTTCAAATAAAGCTGCACGTTTTATTCGCTTCTGCGACTCATTTAACATTCCCTTACTTACACTTGAAGATGTACCAGGATTTTTGCCTGGAGTAGATCAGGAGCACGACGGTATTATTCGACATGGAGCTAAACTCTTATATGCATATGCCGATGCTACAGTACCAAAAATAACTGTGATCTTAAGAAAATCATATGGTGGAGCTTACTGTGTAATGAATAGTAAAAATCTGGGGGGAGACTTTAATTTTGCCTGGCCAACAGCTGAGATCGCTGTTATGGGACCGGAAGGAGCTGTTGCCATCCTGTACAGAAAAGAGTTGGCAGCTTCAAAAGATCCTGCTGGCTTGAAAAAAGAACTTGCTGCAAAATACAGAGAAGAGATTGCCAATCCATATGTAGCTGATGAGAAAGGATTTATTGATGAAGTTATCGACCCTGCTACTACACGGAAGAAACTGAAATCTGCATTTCTTGCACTTGAGAATAAATATATCACAAACCCAACACGAAAACACGGAAATATTCCTCTGTAATCGTCTATTATGAAGATAAAAAGTATTCTTATCGCCAACCGGGGAGAAATTACTATGCGGATTATCCGTACTGCCCGTAAGATGAATATCCAATCGTATGTGATTAAAACAGTCAAAGAGCCAAATGCCTGGTATCTTGAAGAGGCAGATCACATTATCGATTTTACGGAATGTTTTAGCGACATAGCCGAGTTTCTGGATATTGAACGAATCATTTATGCAGCAAAGGAAAACAAGATTGATTCCATCCATCCCGGATATGGATTCCTTGCTGAAAACCCTCATTTTGCACAAAGATGCAAAGAAGAAGGCATCATATTCATAGGGCCCTCATCAGAGGTTATTTACCAGATGGGAAACAAAACTGTTGCAAAGGAGTACGCCAGGAAAAACAATGTGCCATTGCTGGAAGGTAGCAAAGGAAACCTGAAAGATGCTAAGGAAGCAATAGTAATGGCAAATAAAATTGGCTACCCCGTAATTCTGAAAGCTGCCTCTGGTGGAGGTGGTCGTGGAATGCGCGTGGCTGAGAAAGAAAGCGAAGTTGAAAGAATGTACAACATCGCCTCCAATGAAGCAGCAAAAGCATTCAATGACCCGAACATGTTCATCGAAAAATATGTTCAGGAGCCCAGACATGTGGAGTTCCAGATTCTGGGCGATCAACATGGAAATGTAGTACACCTTGGGGAAAGGGATTGCTCCATTCAACGTAAACATCAAAAACTTCTTGAAGAGTCACCCTCCCCTGCCCTGGATCCTGAATTAAGAGAAAGAATGGGTAAAGCTGCTGTCAATATTGCTAAAGGCGTGGGATATTACTCTGCCGGGACAGTGGAATTTCTGCTTGATGCCAAAAAGGAATTCTACTTCATGGAAATGAATACAAGAATTCAGGTGGAGCACCCTGTTACTGAAATGGTCACCGGAATTGACCTGATCGAACAGATGATTCTGATTGCACAGGGAGAAAAACTAGCCTTCAAACAAAAGGATATTAAATTAAAAGGTTGGGCCATCGAATTCAGAATTAATGCTGAAGATGTACAATCAGGATTTTCACCAAGCCTCGGAACAATTGAAAAAATTACCTGGCCCGAAGGTGATAATATTAGGGTAGATACAGGTGTAAGAGATGGTTCAGTGATAACACCCTATTACGATTCAATGATCGCAAAACT
The DNA here is from genome assembly GCA_030589895.1 of Bacteroidales bacterium. GTDB lineage: Bacteria > Bacteroidota > Bacteroidia > Bacteroidales > JAUUZQ01. The sequence continues at coordinate 38,132 of JAUUZQ010000002.1, read as the reverse complement.
GATCATTTATGGTGATACAAGGGAAAAAGCACTGCAACTTTCCTCTCAGGCAATTAAAAAATTCTGGATTAAAGGGACCAAAACAACACTTTCATTCTGCAGGGCAGTCCTTCAGAATAAAAACTTCAGAAAAGGGAAATTCAATACCTCATTTTTAACCAATGAGTTAAAAATTCATTACCATAATGCACCTGATGAAGAAATGCTGGCAGCATTCTTTGCTGTTTATGACTATGTTAGAGAAGTAGGAGATGCAGAAGGAAAGACATTAAATGTGGAGAAAAGTAAAAATATTACACCCTGGTTACTTAACAAGCGATTACGCTAAAAATTATAGATATGGCAGAAAGCAAAAGTAATGGCAGTAAAGTCACAAAACACAAACTGATTGCACTGAGTTCAAGCAAAAAGCAGTTTGAATTCAGCAATCCTCAGGAGAAAATAATAAAGTATAAAGGAGAGAAGGTGAAAGTCAGACTCTCTGAAGACCCTAATGGTTTTTCCTATATTGTTTGGAAAAACAGAAAATATATGCTCGACATCATCGAGAAAAACCAAAACAGATATACTGTGATGGTAAACGGTGTCTGGCATACATTTACAATAGAATCTCCCTTCTCCCTGAAAAGAAAAAAATTACTCGAGAAACAAGCAGGAGTATCTACTTCAGAATCCATCGTCTCACCCATGCCGGGAAAGATTATTGATGTATTTGTTGAAGAAGGTGCTGAAATCAATACCGGCGAACCTCTGCTGATTCTTGAAGCTATGAAGATGCAAAATGAAATTATATCTCCTATAGATGGCATCATCAGAAAAATATCTATCAGGAAGAATGACTCTGTTATGAAAGATGATCTTCTGATCGAGATCGACAGACGATAGTCTATATGCTTATAATTTCCTTTCTCACCCACTAAACTTTTCCTATGAAAACAATTGCAGTGATTCTTTCAGGTTGTGGAGTTTACGATGGTGCCGAGATTCATGAGGCAACCCTAAGCCTATACTCCATTGCTAAGAACGGTTGCACTTATAAGATATTTGCACCCGACATTAACCAACACCATGTGATCAATCATATCACCGGTGAAGAGATGAACGAAACAAGAAATGTACTCGTAGAATCTGCAAGGATTGCACGTGGTGCTATCTCTCCCCTTAGCGATTTTGTAGCCGCTGATTTCGATGGATTGCTATTTCCGGGCGGATTTGGAGCAGCAAAAAATCTTTCCAACTGGGCATTTAATGGACCTGAAGGGACAGTAAATCGAGAGGTTTCAGATGCCATTAACTGCATAGTCGGACTTAAAAAACCAATTGGAGCACTCTGTATATCTCCAGTCCTGATTGCGAAAGTTCTGGGCAATATTGAACTCACTATAGGTGATGACTCAGGCACTGTAGAAGGAGTCGAAGCTGCAGGAGCCAAGCATGTGAATACCACACATGGTGAAGTTGTTATTGATCAAAAACACAAGATTGTTACGACACCTTGCTATATGCTGGACGCCACAATTGATCAAATAGGCGAAGGAGCCGAAAATGTGGTAAAAGCAATGATTAAACTTATGTAACTAAGATCAATTTAACTGCTGCATCTCTATATATTATACTTTTCATCTGTTTATAATTGATTTCATTGGTCAGATGGAACATCCACTATGGTCATTTGACTTCGTCGAGCTCGTAAACTCGGTTCCTTATGTGTTAAGTTTGTTGACATGGGTGTTTAATACACTTATTATTCACTTATATTTTTGACATTTTCATCGAAATTAGCAGGCATTTATCAGATTAGGCCTGATTTTTGCAAACTGTACAATATGACCATCAATAGCATAAAATATATCATCACTTCACTTTTCCTGATCCTTATTGTCAGTGATACAGTTTTCTCTCAATCTGATACTCTCAATTCAAGAACCCAAACAAACAGAGCCATCGTCTATGCAAGCGATACTATACCTGTAGTGAACCTCCCGGCAGTAAACATCTATGATATCAACAAGTATAGCTACCTCCTGAAAAACTGGAAATACCGCCGTACAATATATAATGTCAAAAAAGCCTACCCTTTTGCTGTCATTGCTAATGACAGACTCAAATCACTGGATAGCACTCTGATGACCATTCACTCTGAAAAAGAACGAAAAGTATATTCCAAAGAGGCAGAGGCACTCATCATGAAGGAATTTGAAGAGGAAGTGAAAAAACTCACCATTAAACAGGGAATTATCCTCGTAAAACTCATCGACAGGGAAACCGGAATGACCTCCTATGAAGTAATCAAGGATATACGTGGCGGGTTTACAGCATTCTTCTGGCAAGGTATCGCACGACTCTTTGGCAATAATCTCAAAACACAATTCGATCCACTGGGCGATGACAAGGTGATCGAGGACATTGTGATGGCTATGCAGTGGGGAATTATTTGAGAAGAACAAAATTTATAACTAATTTTGTGGGAAATATTTTTGTCAAACCTGAATTGATAACTATTAAATAAAAAATATAGAATGGGGAAATCTCAAGAGACCTATAACAAAAAGGAAAAAGAAAAAAAACGCTTAAAGAAAAGACAAGATAAGCTAAAGAGGCAGGAAGCACGCAAAGCGAGTGCTGAAGCTAATGCTGAGTCCGGGAAAAGTGGATTCGACAATATGATTGCATATGTCGATGAAAATGGAAATATCACGGATACTCCTCCTGACCTGACAAAGAAAAAGAAGGTCAATGCAAAAAGTATTGAAATAGGAGTTCCAAAAAGAGAAAAAGAAGAGGTTGATGCGGTCAGACATGGAAGGGTTGAATTTTTCAACGACTCAAAAGGATTCGGTTTCATTAAAGAGCGCGATACCAATGAGAAATATTTCGTTCATGTAAACGGACTACTGGAAGATATACGGGAAAATGATGTAGTTTCTTTTGAACTCGAACGTGGTATGAAAGGAATGAATGCCGTTCGCGTGAAGAAAACATAAATCAAAAAAAATCCAGGAAACTGGAACAGACAATAAATCCAATAGTAAGAAACTAAAAGGAATTAAAGTCATTCATATAAGCGAAGGTATTGTTACTGAAATCAAAAAATATGATTCTCAGCTCTGAAACATACCTTCTTTAAAGATTTTACAAAAAGCAGAGAAAGGCGAAAACACAACTCCCCTGTAAGGTCTCCTCTACTTTGATGTCTAAGTGGTAAAACTGTACATTTATTCGGGGCTTCTATCCTCTGGCAATACTTGTGGCATTTGGCATTTCAATCATAGGATTTCTGATGGTCGATCGAATCGTCGTCAGATATGAGCATAAAATTGAAAAGCAAGCTGCTGTAATTGCACAAAAAAACAAGGACCTGACAGGTAGCATCCGATATGCCAGTTTCCTTCAAAAATCTTACCTCCCGGGAAGAAATAGCCTGAAAAAGATGTTGCCGGAATCCTTTATCTTTCTGAGACCAAGAGATATTGTTAGCGGAGATTTCTTCTATGTAAATGAGACCATTTATAAAAAATACTTTTCTGTAATTGATTGTACCGGACATGGAGTCCCCGGATCATTGCTCAGCATGATTGGATATGGATTACTTGAACAGGCCATTACAGTTATGGACAATCCTACTACGGCGCAGATACTGGACTATCTCTGCTTGAAATTCCCGGAAGCACTTTCCCGAACAGACTCACTTACCGATACTGATGGAATGGATATGGCCATCTGTTCAATTGACAAAAAAAGTAAGACCCTGAATTTTTCCGGTGCAAAGAATCCCCTACTCCTTGTCAGGGAGAATGAAATTATTAAATACCCGGGTGAAAGACTCTCCATTGGTCAGCTATCAGATCGGGAACAAGAATGTTTCATTGCTCAAACAATTGATATCAGGGAAGGAGATATGGTTTATATCTTTTCTGACGGTTTTCCGGATAGTTTGGAGGACCTGATGGTAAAAAATTCATGAGAACAAAATTTAAAAAATTGCTTCTCTCTGTTCACAATGAACCGATAGATATCCAGCACAAACTCATTGAAAAGTCGTTATTAGACTGGATGGGGAAATACCCTCAAGTAGATGACATCACTGTAATGGGAGTTCGGATAACCAGGGAATTGCTTGGATAGGTTTGTAAGAGCTTGTCTCAAAAGCTTGGGCATACTCTTTTTATCCGCCATCTCTCCTCCCCTTTGTAAGCTTTTTTAAATATTCAATCTTCAAAGAGTTAAAATTATTTTGATACCAGCCCCAACATCACTTTATTAAATCCAACTTACTAATTGCGTAATAATAATTATCTTTCAGCTAGTTTTCTGAACATTCACAATATTCTAATGTTAAATCATTTAAGATAGCAATCTCAAAATGGAAGACCCAAGGAACAGGCAATATACCAACGATGAAATAACAGTTTTCTGGAAACCGGCAAAATGCGTTCATGCAACAACCTGTTTCAGGGAATTAATTGAAGTGTTCAATCCGGGCAGACGACCCTGGGTTGACATGAGTGCTGCAAGTACACAACGTATTATTGAAGTTACAGACAAATGCCCAACAGATGCAATTGTATGGAAATACAACAAAGACCTTAGTGAAAATGAGTTACAAGCGAGCACCTCAACGTCAGAGGAAGTAAACCCGGAAACTCTTTCCACAGACCCGGAGACAAAACCCGCAAAGGTTACCATTATGAAAGATGGTCCAATTGTAGTGGAAGGTGAATTCAAAGTGATTGATTCCAATGGCAATGAATTGAAATCTATGATTATGACCTCATTTTGCAGATGTGGCGGTTCACATAGCATGCCCTATTGCGATGGGAGACATAGAAAGATTGGATTTAACGATAAAAAGTAATCCTTATTAACTGACAGATTTGAAAACTACAGACAGATGTAACGAACATGTAAATTTATTATTCTAATTTAGACACAATTGAATGATTAATTTTCATGAGAGTTTTGCTACGCTGAGCCCTTCGGGGTTCATGTGACAATTAAAAATCAATTAATAGACACATGAAAGAAAAAAGCGCACAATTCCGGGTTATCGAAAATAAATCTCTGGAAGTCAGCGGTTCATTTGAAATATTTAATGCAAAAGGAGAATTACTGAAAAGTGAAGGTCCCATTTACCTATGCAGATGCGGACTCTCTGAGAACAAACCCTTCTGCGATGGCAAACATAAAAATTCAGGATTTACAGGCTAATTAGTCAATGCCTGACTCTACAACTTGCAAGCCATAAACCACAACCCGAAACTATAAAATATGATCATCCTGCTGAGTGTATTTGCCATTGGAATCTTGCTGGGCTGGTTGTTCAAAAAGATAAAGAATCTGGAAGCAATTTCAGGAAAACTATCTATGGTCTCAATTGCTTTCCTTCTGTTTATACTGGGGATTGGAGTGGGTGCAAAAGAAGAGGTACGAAGTCACCTCGATACACTCGGTCTTACTGCATTGTTAATAGCTCTTTTTTCAATAGCCGGAAGTATATTTTTGGCATGGATCACCTGGAAAATATTTTACCGCAAAAATGAAGAATAGCATTTTCATCATATCATTCTTTGCTGGCGGATTGTTGCTGGGAATTCTATTTCAGGACTCTTTGAATTTCGACATAAACCAATTTACGGACTACGCACTCTATGCGCTCTTGCTGTTTGTTGGTATCAATCTGGGCTCTGATCCAAAATTTCTGGATATCATTAAATCTATTCGACCAAAAATTTTTCTTATTCCTCTATCAACAATTATCGGTACACTACTCGGAGTAGTTGTATATCATCTGATATTTGGCAAGTTAGAATTTGGTGAATCACTTGCAGTTGGATTTGGATTCGGATATTATAGTCTTTCAAGCATCATACTTACTAAAATATCAGGAGAATCACTGGGCGTTATTGCTCTGTTGGCAAATATCAGCAGGGAAGTTATCACCCTCATTCTGGCACCGTTTTTTGTACGAATTGCAGGAAATCTATCACCCATTGCATCTGGAGGTGCTACTTCAATGGATACAACGCTACCTGTTATTTTGAAGGCTTCAGGTAAAGAATACCTGATTCATTCAATGCTTCACGGAGTGCTACTCACCATCCTTGTCCCTTTCCTGGTATCTCTTGCCATACAGTTGTTTTAAAAGCTATATCTTTACGGATCTTATAATTTAGTGGGAAAAATCTATGTCAAAAATTAATATTTTTTCAGAAATTGGTGAATTAGAAGGTGTTATACTTCATCCTCCCGGACCAGAGGTTGAGAATATGACTCCGAAAAATGCAGAAAGAGCACTATATAGTGATATTCTGAATCTGGCCGTGGCAAGTAAAGAATACAACCAGCTGGAATGCATACTTCAGCGCCTTACCAACACCTATAGGGTAACAGACCTGCTTACCGATATCCTTCAATCTGAAGAAGTAAAAGAAAAAATCATAAAGCAAACCTGCTATACCGAAAGGCACCCTGATCTTCTAAATATGCTTCTTAGCAAGGAAGCGGATGAACTCAGCAAACTGCTGATTCAAGGTGTCCCATTACAAAGGGATAGCCTGACAAATTTTATGAGCAATGAAAATTTTGCCCTGCGCCCGCTGCATAATTTCTTCTTTACGCGCGACTCAGCCATCGGTTTACATAATTCAATCCTTATTGGAAGCATGGCAAGTACAGTGCGTGACAGGGAAGCACTAATAATGGACTCTATATTTAAATACCATCCAAAGTTACAGGCAAATACCCTTGTGGCTGAGAAGCTCGACTCATTTGGCAAACCACTTACTATAGAAGGTGGAGACCTTATTGTTGCGAGGGAAGATATAATGCTGATCGGTTTTGGAACCAGAACCTCAACACAGGGGATAGACTTTATAATCAATATGATGAGGGAAGAGAAAAGACATCAACATATTATAGTTCAGCAGTTACCTCAAACTCCAGAATCATTCATCCATCTTGATATGGTATTTACGATTCTCGACAGAGACGCTTGTATGCTTTATGCACCATTGCTTATGCAACCCAATAAATATGAAACTGTACATATAGAAATTGATAATGGAACTGTTAAATCCATTCGAACCGTAGAAAATATTCCAACGATCCTGAAAAAACTTGGAATGGATCTGAAACCGTCATTTTGTGGCGGAGGAAAAGATTCAATTAACCAGGAAAGGGAACAATGGCATAGTGGCGCAAATTTTTTCGCCTTTGCCCCGGGTAAAATTATTGGTTATAATCGCAACATCCATACTTTAAACAGCCTGAGCGAAAATGGATTTGAGATCATCAAAGCCAAAGAATTCCTCAATGACAAGTATGATGTCAATAATTACAAACGCTGCGTCATCACTATCGATGGAAGTGAATTATCACGTGGTGGTGGTGGAGCCAGATGCATGACAATGCCGTTTAGCAGAAAAGCACTTGACTGAGTTTAATATCCTCTCAATTTCTCTAAAACCTCTTCTTTCCCGGGTCTTCCCTCCGGAAACACTCCCCTCTCCCAGCTTCCATACATCGGATTAGGCAATACAATGAATTTGCTCCCAAAATCATCCTTGAATTTTCTAAGTTCCACCTTCCCATATTCATCACTCCGATCGTCAAAAACACCATCAAAATCACCAAGATTATCTCCGATAAGCAATAATATTTTATGATCCTCACGTATAGAAGCCCTTCTGACATCCTTCGAAGAACTCTCCTTTTTCAGCATTATATGCAGCGTATCAGCAAAGGGAAATCCCAGTTCATTTAGGTTATCAAGTGTGGAATCCAATAATTTTACGGAACGATTTGAGACGTAGAACAGATCAATTCCCAGTTGTTCTGCCAATAAAGTAAATTCCAATGCTCCCGGGATAGCAATGGCTGCTCTTAACTCACACCACTCTGCCCACAATTCCTCAGAATAGCTAGTGCCCTTTCGCATCATCTCAACATTAAAAGGTGAGTTATCGAGTACCGTCTCATCAATATCCAATATTACTGCCAGCGACTTATCATGATTTCCATCAACACTATCCCTCATCACCTGCGAAGCAATATTAAAAGCTTGAAGATATAACGCTTCGGCTTCTGCCGAAAATTGACTCCAAAGCACGGCCTGCATTCCTGTCACGCTGTCCTTGTCTCCTTTTGAGTCATTGCCTCCACAGGACAAAAACACAATCATTATAAGCATGACAATACCAGTTCCTGTTTTTCTCATTTTCAATCTAGATTAATTACAACTGATACAAAGATATAAAAAGAAGAGAAGGGGAAGGTGGAGTGAATGTGTTCGGGGGTTCAGAATTCAAAGTTTGAGATTCGGGGTTCAAGGTTCTAGGTTTAAGGTTTGGAGTTATGGGGTTTGGAATTCAGGGTCTGAGGTGCAGGCCTTGAGCAATACTTTTTCTGAAAATAACTAAATCAAAATACGATAATTAGCTTATTCGACACATTAACAAGGAAAAAACCAAGCTATGAAAAAGATCAGCGAAGACTTCCTCCACTTCCTCTGGAAAAACCAGTCTCTAACTGGTGTTACACTGGTGGAAGAAAATGCTGCCAATATTGAAGTATTGGATCCGGGTGAGCACAACCTGGATGCCGGACCGGATTTTTTCAATGCCAAAATTCGAATTGGGAAAACAATATGGGCCGGAAATGTGGAGATTCACATCAATGCTTCCGATTGGTTAAAACACAAACACCATCAGGATCCGGCCTATGATTCTGTAATATTACATGTCGTCTATTTTAACGATTGTGTGATTACGCGAAGTAACAATTTACCTGTTCAGACCGTAAATATAAAATTCCCATCTCTGCTATGGGACAAATATTTAAAGTTAATGCAGGAAAGCAATTGGATTCCCTGCGAAAATGGACTCCAGGAAATAAATCCAATTCATCAGGCACAATGGATCTCACGCCTTCTTGTCGAAAAACTAAACGGGAAATATATAAATCTGCAATCATCTTTTGCGGAGGTTTCATCACAATGGGATGCCCTCTTGAACCGGGAAATCTTCCGATGCTTTGGAATACCGGTAAATTCGATACCCTTCGAAATGCTGGCAACACTAATTCCCTTCACAAGCTTATTAAGATTAAAAGATGACCAGCACCAGCTGGAAGCTCTGCTATTCGGAGCATCCGGAATGCTGGATAATCTTATTCCAAATGATATCTATATGGAAGGTCTGAAAAAGGAATTTGTCAGGCACAAAGGAAAACTTTCAGCGACAATGATGCCTGAGCAGATGTGGAAATTCATGAGAATGCGCCCCTCCTCCTTTCCTACCATCCGCATAGCTCAACTGGCATCTTTCATACATTCGAACTATCCACTGGCAGAAAAACTGAAGAATATGCCTTCTAAAAAAGACTTGTATCAACTATTCCACATTCGGGCCAGTGACTATTGGAATACCCACTACCTTTTCGGAAAAAATTCTCCGCTGATGATTAAATATACCGGTCAGGATTTTTTTAATCGAATTCTTATAAATGGACTTGTACCCTACCTGTTCTTCTATGGCAAAACGACAAATGAGCCACAATTTTGCGAATACGCAATCTCAATGTTAGAGCAAATACCGGCTGAGAAAAACAAAATTTTAAAAAATTGGAGTATTTTTGGGATGAAAGCAAATAATGCTTTTGAAAGTCAGGCACTGCTCTTTCTTTATAAGAACTATTGTAAACAAAAACAGTGTCTCAATTGTCAATTTGGAAACTATTTGATAATAAATGGTAAGACGCGGTAAATCATCATTCTGATGTTAAGCTGAAGCGGGCAGGTGCAACAAATGTTATCATGCCCGATAAAATCGGAGGGAAACGAATGGCCAAGCTTGTAGCTCAACCCGATATCGTTGAATTTATTGACTATATGTTATTGCAAAGTGCTGACAATGTTGTGCTGGAGCAAATAAAATGTGAGAGTATTGCCTCTTGCTTTTCAGGAAAATCTATCAGGGAATTGGATATAAGAAATATATCTAATGCAAACATTGTTGGGATGAAACGCAAAGACAATTCAATTCTTATTAATCCTTCACCAGAAACAACCCTATTACCCAGCGATAAACTCTTTGCGCTGGGAACCAGGAAACAGATTGATACTTTGATTAAATTGATTTCTTCGGGAAGAGATTAGTTTGAAGTTAAGCGAGTATAAGCCTATGGATACAACCCACTGAACTACTGAATAATTAGCTTGACGAATTTAGGACTTCTGTATTGTAAAATTGAAAAAAATAAATACCTTTGCATCTCTAAATTAAAAACAGATTTAAAACAGTAAGAACAGGATGTATTTAACGGCTGAAAAGAAACAGGAAATTTTTAAGAAGTACGGAAAATCAGAAACTGATACCGGATCAACAGAAGGACAAGTCGCTCTCTTTACATTCAGAATCAATCATCTGAATGAGCACCTCAAATTAAACAGGAAAGATCATAGCACCCAGCGTGCACTGCTTCGCCTGGTAGGTAAGCGCAGAAGCCTGCTCGATTATCTCAAAGACAGGGATATTGAAAGATACCGGGAAGTCATAAAAGACTTGAAAATAAGAAAATAAGAATAATTTATATAAGAAGAAAGGCAATATCGAATTGCCTTTCTTGCTTTTAGTATATAGTGAATTTTAGAAACAAAAAAAGATGTCAAAACCAACACCAAAAGTACAGACCATCAATCTCAGTGATGGCAGACAAATTACAATCGAAACAGGAAAGTTAGCCAAGCAGGCAGATGGAGCTGTGGTTGTAAGTTTAGGTAATACAATGCTATTGGCAACAGTAGTATCAGCAAAAGAAGCAAGAGATGATGTGGATTTCATGCCACTATCAGTAGAATACAAAGAAAAATACGCAGCATTCGGACGTTTTCCGGGAGGATTTATGAAGCGTGAAGCAAGACCAGGCGATAGTGAGATATTGATCTCTCGTTTAGTTGACAGGGCGCTTCGTCCACTTTTCCCCGCTGATTTCCATGCTGAAACATTCGTAACTGTAAACCTTATCTCCGCTGATGGAGAAACAATGCCGGATGCATTGGCAGGCCTTGCAGCTTCAGCTGCCCTGGCCGTATCTGATATTCCTTTCCACGGACCAATTGCAGAAGCAAGAGTAGCAAGAATAGATGGAGAATTTAAAGTTAACCCTACATTCGAAGAGCTGGCCAAAGCTGATATCGACATTATGGTTGCTGCCACTTTTGACAATATTTTGATGGTTGAAGGTGAGATGAGCGAAGTTTCTGAAGCAGAGATGCTGGAGTCAATAAAAATAGCACACGAGGCAATCAAGCCAATGTGTACCGCACAGAAAGAACTTGAAAAAGCATGTGGCAAAACTGAAAAGAGAGAATACTCACACGAAGAGAATGACGAAGCTTTAAGAGAGCGCGTGATGAAAGAGACGAAAGCCGCTGCTGCAAAGGTTGCTGCCTCAAGTGAGAATGATAAACATGCCAGATTTGAAGCTTTTGGAAAAATTGAAGAAGAGTTCACTGCAAAACTTATTGAGGAACTTGGAGAAGATGAGGTAGATACAAAATTGATTCACAAATATTACCACGACGTTGAAAAAGAAGTTGTAAGAGAGCTCATCCTCGACAAAGGAATCAGACTTGACGGAAGAAAGACAGATGAGATCAGAGATATCTGGTGTGAAGTTGATTACCTCCCCGGAGCACATGGTTCTGCAGTATTTACACGTGGAGAAACTCAATCACTTACTACAGTTACACTCGGAACCAAAATGGACGAGAAAATGATTGATGCTGTTCTTGTAAAAGGAACTGAAAAATTTGTACTGCATTACAATTTTCCACCATTCTCAACTGGTGACGCAAGACCGGTTCGTGGTTTAAGTCGCAGAGAAGTTGGTCACGGAAATCTGGCGCACAGAGCATTGAAAAAAATGGTCCCTAATGAAGATGATCTTCCTTACGCTTTGAGAATTGTTTCTGACATTCTTGAATCAAATGGTTCCTCATCAATGGCAACAGTTTGTGCTGGCACATTGGCAATGATGGATGCAGGAATTCAAATTAGCAAACCTGTTTCAGGTATTGCCATGGGTTTGATCACAGATGCAAATTCAGATAATTATGCAGTTCTCTCCGACATTTTAGGAGATGAAGATCACCTGGGTGACATGGATTTCAAAGTTACCGGAACAGTTGATGGTATTACAGCTACCCAAATGGATATTAAAGTTGAAGGTCTTACCTATGAGGTGCTCGCCAAAGCATTGGACCAGGCAAGAGCAGGCAGGCTCCATATTCTGGGTGAGATGAACAAGACTATTTCTAAACCTAATAGTGAATTCAAACCTCATGCACCACGCATCGAAAGGATTGAGATTCCAAAAGATATGATTGGAGCTATCATCGGACCAGGCGGAAAAGTAATTCAGGAAATTCAAAAAGAAACCAATACAACAATTACTATTGAAGAAGTTGAGAATATTGGTAAAGTGGATGTATTTGCAGTAAACAAAGATTCTATCGTTGCAGCAATGGAACGTATCAAAGGAATCATCGCAATACCTGAAGTCAATGAAATATATGAAGGAACTGTAAAAAGCATACAGCCTTATGGCGCTTTTGTTGAGATCCTTCCTGGGAAAGACGGACTGCTGCATATCTCAGAAATTGAGTGGCGCAGGCTGGAAAAAGTAGAAGAGGTTCTGAAAGAGGGAGACAAAATTGAAGTGAAACTGATCGATGTCGATCCGAAGAACGGAAAATTGAAGCTCTCAAGAAAAGTACTGCTTCCAAAACCACCCCGCGACGAAAACAGAGATCAAAATCGCGATCAACGCAGAGATGACAGGCCACAGAGGCGTGATAACTAAAATAAATAAGATCTTATATATAGAGACTGTCTCAAAAGGGCGGTCTCTTTTTTTTCCTCCCGCTAGCTATCGGGGCCCCTTAACCTTCTCTCCAACATATCAATACTATTGCCAATTTCAATCCCTATACACACTTTTATCTCTCGAAAAAAAACGCTCACAAACTAAACGATTATGAAAAAACTACTATTCTTAACATTAATTATTGCAGAAAGGGATTGTGCTCAATGGAACAAGGTGGTGTATTTGCATTAGCAGGCATCAGAGGTGGCGGAGAATACGGTGAAGAGTGGCACAAAGCAGGCACTATCCTGAATAAGCAGAATTGAAACAAATGCAGGACATGGTGGAGGAAAACCTACTGCAAAAATTATAGATGAAAATGCTGATGAATTGGCATTTCTATGGTACAATATGGATTTTAATCCTAAATTTTAAGATCAATCTGAAAATTAACTAATAAAAAACTTGTCATGAAGAATGTTATTCCTGACAAGTTTTTTACTTTTATGTCCATTTCTAACTAAACGAAAACTTGGAATTTAATTACCTGGTCATAGAAGGAAACATTGGTGCAGGAAAAACCTCACTTGCTCAAAAAATTGCAGAAGACACCAACTCGAAGCTGATCCTGGAACAATTTGCAGAGAATCCTTTTCTTCCTAAATTTTATAAAGAACCAGACAGGTATGCGTTCCCTGTAGAACTTGCTTTTCTTGCTGATCGATACCAACAATTGAAAAATGATATTACCCCGAGAGACCTCTTTCAAACCACAACTGTAAGTGATTATTACTTTATTAAATCCCTGATTTTCAGTAAGAATACCTTGAAAGAAGATGAGTATAAGCTTTACAAACAATTATTCAATATTATACAACAACAATTACCTCTACCTGATTTATATATCTATCTTCATCTCAATACAGATAATCTTTTAAGGAACATCAAGAAAAGAGGCCGTGACTATGAAAAGGAGATCACGGCCAAGTACCTGTCACAAATACAAGATGGATACTTTGAGTTCATTAAATCAAGGAAAGATATTACATTTATCGTGCTGGATATGAACGAAATTGACTTTATTGCCAACCCTGATGATTACCTGAAGGTCAAGAAAGCTATATTCGATCACGAGTACAATCCAGGGATGAACATGGTTTTATTATAGAAAAACCTAGCAAATCCGCTTAATTTCTTTAATTTTAAGAAAAACATTGTTAAATTTGTAATTCAGAAGAATAATTCAGAATTTGAACACATTAAAACAAATAACCAGATCGCTATGAAAAACTTCAAAAACTTTGCTCTTTTAATTCTTGTAGCAGCTGTACTTAGTAGTTGCGGCGGACTTAACAAAATGGTTAAGAACGCTGATCAGGTAGCATATACAGTAACCCCTGAAGTGCTTGAAATGCACGGAGGAACTGTTGATGTTGCCGTTAACGTACAGTATCCTGCAAAATACTTTAACAAGAAGGCCGTTCTCACCTTAACACCAGTAGTAAAATATGATGGTGGAGAAACTGAACTTAAACCAATTATCGTTCAGGGAGAATCTGTTACAGAAAACTACACAGTAATCCCTAATGCCACAGGTGGTTCTGGAAGTACTTCAGATTCATTTGATTATACTGAAGAGATGATGATGTCAGAACTTTTTGTAAAGATCTCTGCAGATATGAAAGGTAAAACAGCAGTATTTGATGATGTTAAACTTGCTGACGGTATCATTGCTACTCCAAACCTTGTAGCCATTGCACCTAAAACATTGACATTTGAAGATCATTTCAAGAGAATTATTCCTGAAGATTATGTTACCGATATCAAGTATACGATTAATAAATCTAACGTTCGCAAGGCAGAAACTAAGAAGGATGATGTTGTTGGAATGACTGATTTCCTTAAAGCAGCCAATGCAAACGAGAGAATTGAACTGAAAAATATTGAGATTTCTGCTTACGCTTCACCTGATGGAGAACTTGAGTTGAATGAAAAACTCTCAAAGAAACGTCAGGTTACTGCTGAAAAGTATTTGAGCGGAACACTTAAGAAAGCTAAAGTTGATGCAACTGAAGAGCTTTTATCACTGATGTCTACTCCTGAAGACTGGGATGGATTCAAAGAGTTACTGGAAGCTTCAGATATTGAAGACAAAGAGATGATTCTTCGTGTGTTGAGCATGCACTCAGATCCTGAAGTAAGAGAGCAGGAGATTAAGAATATTTCGGCTGCTTTTGAAGTAATCGCAGAAGAGATACTTCCTGCACTGAGAAGATCTAAATTCACTGTTAGCGTTGATCATATTGGATGGAGTGATGAAGAGCTTAAAGAATTATGGAGAAGCGGTTCTGATACACTGAATCTGGAAGAGCTTCTTTATACAGCTACACTTTTTGAAGATATGTATGTAAAGCAAGACATCTATCTGGCTGCAACAAAAGTTGCTCCTAAATGTCTGCGTGCACATAACAACCTTGGATGGTCGTATTTTGCCAAAGAGCAATATGATGCAGCTGAAACTGCATTCCTTGCAGCAAAAGAGCTTAAAGATCTCGATATCATTAACAATAACCTCGGCGCTGTTGCCCTCGTAAATGGTGATGTTGCTAAAGCTGAAGAACTGTTTACTGCATCTCTTGGTGCCGGATCAGACGTAAACTTTAACTTGGGTATTGTAAATGTTATTAACGGAAACTATGATGAAGCAATATCTTATTTTGGTAGTACTCCTTCATACAATGCCGGACTAGCTACTTATCTTGCAGGAAAAGATGATTCAGCAATGAAAACTATTGCCGGTCTGGACTGTGAGCATGCAAAAAAATATTATCTCATTGCAGTTATCGCTGCATCACAGGATAAGTCAGAAGTTGTAATTGAAAATCTGAAACTCGCAGTTGAGAAAGATGCCACTCTAAAAGAGAGAGCAAAGAAAGATCTTGAGTTTGCGAAATTATTCAATGACGCTTCTTTTAAAGCAATTGTTGAGTAAATACAAGGTAATTTTATATAACAAAAAGAGGGTGCAAATTGCATCCTCTTTTTTTTGATAATTATTGTTCGGAAAACTAATTTGTGAAATTCGCGCCCGTTAGTATTCGTGTATATTCGGACAATTCCTGGATTAAGCATTTAGGTTAAAACATACTCTAGGGATTAATGACTCCTCCTATTTTGCGATAAAACTCCCAAAGCACAACACCTGCGGAAACAGAAATGTTTAATGAATGTTTTGTTCCAAATTGTGGAATCTCAATACTCTTTTCAGCTGCATCCACCACATCCTGATCTACCCCCCTCATCTCATGTCCAAAGATCAATGCATACTTTTTCCCACCGGATATCTCCATCTCTTCCAGCATTATACTCTCTTCAGTTTGTTCAATGGCAAAAATCTCATACCCATCGCTCTTTAATTCACCTACTGCATCAAGTGTGTTTTCAAAATAAACCCATCTGACCGACTCAGTAGCGCCAAGAGCAGTCTTATGTATATCCTTATGAGGAGGCCGCGCAGTAATCCCGCACAAGTAGATTGCTTCCACCCTGAAAGCATCGGATGACCTGAATACAGAACCAATGTTATTCAGACTGCGGACATTATCAAGTATTACGACAACGGGCAATTTAACAGCACTTTTGAATGACTCAATAGTGAGTCTTTTTAACTCTTCATTAAGAAGCTTTCTCATAATTACTACTTTTTACAAAATTACTCATTATAGATGGCAGCTATGGTGAAAAAAACAATATTTTTGTATTTATAAAAAAAGAATATAATTATGAACATACACGAACATCAGGGAAAAGAGATTTTAAAACATTTTGGAGTTAGCGTACCAATGGGTATGGTCGCAGAAACTCCGGATGAAGCTGTACAGGCGGCAGCTAAAATTGCATCTGAAACCGGTGCAAATACTTTTGCTGTGAAGGCTCAAATACATGCAGGCGGTCGCGGTAAAGGTGGTGGGGTTAAGATTGCAAAATCTCTTGATGAAGTGAGACATTTTGCTGAAGATATTCTTGGCATGACTCTGATTACACATCAAACCGGACCTGAAGGTAAGTTAGTGAGAAAGATCTTAGTCGAACAGGGAATCTATTATCCCGGAGAGTCAGAACCTGAAGAGTTCTATATGAGCGTGTTATTGAATCGTGCAACAGGTCGGAATATTGTAATGTACTCCACTGAAGGAGGTATGGATATCGAAACAGTAGCTGAAAACACTCCCGACCTGATTTTCAAAGAAGAGATTGATCCTGCAATTGGAATACAGCCATTTCAGGCACGCAAAATTGCATTTAACCTCGGCCTGAGCAGCACTGCGCTTAAACAGATGATTAAATTTGTTACCGCATTATATGGAGCATATGAGAAATCTGACTCATCTATGTTTGAGATCAATCCTGTTTTTAAAACTTCCGACAGTCTGATAATGGCAGCAGACAGCAAGGTAAATATCGATGATAATGCCTTATACAGGCACCCTGAGTATGCTGCGATGAGAGATCTGAACGAAGAAGATCCAACAGAAATTGAAGCTGGTAAGTTTAATCTGAATTTCATTAAGCTGGATGGCAATGTTGGTTGTATGGTGAATGGTGCCGGACTTGCAATGGCGACAATGGATATCATTAAATTGTCTGGTGGAGAACCTGCAAATTTCCTGGATGTTGGCGGGACAGCAAATGCTGAAACGGTTGAAGCTGGCTTTCGAATTATTCTGAAAGATGACAGCGTAAAAGCTATTCTGATTAATATATTTGGAGGTATAGTACGTTGTGACCGTGTAGCACAAGGAATCGTGGATGCTTACCAAACTATTGGAAATATTACAATTCCCGTTATTGTCAGATTACAAGGTACAAATGCTGAAGAAGCAAAAATTCTGATTGATAATTCAGGATTAGCAGTACATTCAGTAATTACACTTCAGGAAGCAGCTGATAAGGTAAGAGATTTAGTGGTATAGTTTCTGAGTAAACACAACAAGCTATTTGAAATAAGTATTTAGTGTCTGCCAGAAATAGATACTCGCTACTTTGCGATTGTCAGATCAATCCTACCTTAGTAAGTAATTGCTCCATTTCATTGTGTATCTCAATTGCCTTTTGACGAGCGGATATTTCAAATCGGTTCGTCACATCGGCATAGATAATTGACCTGCTTACATTAACAAGCAATCCGCATTGATCATTAATCCCGTTTAGAACAACTTTTTCCAAACTACCTCCTTGTGCCCCAACTCCGGGAATCAAGAGAAAATGATCTGGAATAATTTTGCGTACATTCCTGAGTTGATCTGCCTGTGTGGCTCCGATAACAAACATGGTATTGTCTGTTGTTCCCCACGAACTTACTTTTGTCAGCACTTCTTCATAGAGGAGATTTTTTCCAGCTACACTAAGTTGTTGAAAATCTTCTGATCCCTCATTGGATGTAAGGCCTAATACAACTGCCCATTTATCAGGGAATTCCAGATAGGGCTGAATACTATCCCTTCCCATATAAGGAGAAAGTGTTATAGCATCAAAGTCCAGATTTGTAAAAAAAGCACGCGCATACATATCTGATGTATTGCCAATATCGCCACGCTTAGCATCAGCAATAATAAAAATTTCAGGAAAATTCTTTCGTATATAATTTACAGTCATCTCCAGACTCATCCATCCTGCAGCTCCCAGACTTTCATAAAATGCAATATTGGGCTTATAAGCTACGGCCAAATCCTCAGTAGCATCAATAATCCGCCTATTGAACTCAAAAAGTGGATATTGCTTGTCAAGAAGAGCTTTGGGAATCTTGTTATAGTCAGTATCAAGGCCAACACAAAGAAAACTTGATTTCTTTTTAATATTGTTAAATAACTGTTCTGAATTCATAAGCAATTAAATTATGCCCCTATACCACTCTCCTTCATTCTTTCAGCATTTTCTGCCATCTGGAGCTTATCAATAATTTCTCCGATATCACCATCCATGATCGGACCAAGATTATACATGGTTAAATTTATTCTGTGATCTGTCATTCTACCCTGGGGATAGTTATATGTGCGAATTTTTGCTGACCTGTCACCCGAGGAGACCATTGTTTTTCTCTTGCTCGAAATTTCATCCAGGTGTTTTTGATATTCAAGATTATAGAGCCTCGATCTCAACTCCTTCATCGCTTTGTCAAGATTCTTTAATTGAGATTTCTCATCCTGACAGGTAACTACTATTCCTGATGGAACATGCGTAAGACGAATTGCAGAATATGTTGTATTTACCGATTGTCCACCAGGTCCGGAGGCACAATAAGTATCTTTCCTGATATCTGCCGGGTTCAACTCTATTTCAAAATCATCAGCTTCCGGGAGAATAGCTACGGTAGCTGCAGATGTGTGTACACGACCCTGTGTTTCAGTTTGTGGAACACGCTGAACACGGTGTACCCCTGACTCATATTTCATGACACCATATACACCCGATCCCGTTACAGAAAGAATAATTTCCTTGTATCCACCAACGGTTCCTTCTGTAAAGCTGGTAGTTGAAAGCTTCCATCCCTTGTTTTCAATAAATTTTGTATACATCCTGTACAGATCACCGGCAAAAATACTGGCTTCGTCTCCTCCTGTTCCTGCCCGGATTTCGACAATTGCATTCTTGTCATCCTCAGGATCATCAGGAATTAATAAGACCTTGATCTTCGACTCCATTGGGCCCTGCTGCCGCGTCAACTCGTCAAGCTCCATTTTAGCCATCTCCTTCATCTCCTCATCCTTCTCCTCTGAGATCATCAATTTCGCATCCTTAATATTGCTTAGTAGATTCTTATAATTCTTATAAGCTTCAACAACAGGCTCAAGCTGCTTGTATTCCTTACTTAACTTCACATATCGCTTCATATCAGCAATAACATTCGGATCAGAGATTAGGTTGCCAACCTCTTCAAATCTACCAGCAACACCTTCCAACCTTGATAATATTATATTTTCACTCATGATGTTTCAACTTAATAAACAAACTCTCCAAACTCGCTCTTAATTGTTAGTTTCTTCTCGTCTAATCCAAGACAATGACCTACAATTTTCGCATCAATATTATAAGCCTCCGAGATAGCAATAATCTCAGAAGCAGTCTTTTCATCAGTATAAATCTCGAACCTGTGACCCATATTAAAAACCTGGTACATCTCCTTCCATTCAGTCCCTGATTCTTTCTGAATAATTTTGAATAGCGGAGGAACATCAAACAGATTGTCTTTAACAACATGTACCTTCTCAACAAAATGTAGCACCTTCGTCTGTGCTCCACCCGAACAATGAATCATTCCATCAATCTTATCCCTGAAACCAGCAAGAATATCCTTTATGACCGGCGCATAGGTTCTAGTGGGAGACAGCACCAATTTACCTGCATCAATCCCGAGATTTTCAATCTCTTGTGTAAGCGCATATGAACCTGAGTAAACAAGCTCATCAGGCACCTCATCGTCAAAGGCTTCAGGATATTTTTTAGCCAGGTAATGTGCGAACACATCATGACGGGCTGAAGTTAAGCCATTACTTCCCATCCCTCCGTTATATGATGTCTCATATGTGGCTTGTCCAAATGAAGCCAATCCAACAATCACATTTCCGGGTTTTATTCTATTTTCAATAATATCTTTTCTTTTGGCTCTGGCTGTAACTGTTGAATCAACAATGATAGTTCTCACCAGATCTCCAACATCAGCAGTCTCTCCCCCACTTGAATATATCTCTATTCCAAGTCCTCTCAAATCCTCTAATATCTCTTCTGTTCCATTTATTATAGCAGAAATTACCTCTCCTGGAATTTTGAGCTTATTTCTTCCAATTGTAGAGCTGAGTACAATATTATCATAAATTCCCACGCACAGGAGATCGTCAATATTCATTACGATTGCATCCTGTGCTATTCCTTTCCATACCGACAGGTCTCCTGTCTCCTTCCAATATTGATATGCAAGTGAGGATTTTGTTCCTGCTCCATCAGCATGCATAACAAGGCAAAATTCCGGATCATTGGTCAACACATCAGGTATTACCTTACAAAATGCATTGGGGAACAGACCCTTATCGATATCTTTTATTGCCTTATGAACATCCTCTTTTGAGGCTGACACACCACGGGCTTGATATCGGGAAGATGGACTCATTGGATACTTCTCTGTATTAAGATGCGAAAGTACAAAATAAACGTCACTAATCTGCAGGAATATAATCTGTTGAAAGCACTCTGAATTCAGTCCTCCGATTAATCTGATGTGCATGTTCCTGTTGCTCCACAGGGAGGAGATTTATGTAACTCTCGGCCAGGATATCATCCAGTTTCAGGAACTTGTATTGTGCTTTAATCTTATCGTCAACAACTTTGGGCTGAGATTCGCCATAACCCTTGGCTTGCAGTCGATCTGATGCAATACCCTTGGAAATCAGATAATCTACAACTGACTGAGCGCGTTGCTGAGACAACAATTCATTGTCAGCAGGAGTACCCCTCGAATCTGTATGGGACATCAACTCAATGGTAACATTTGGATTGTCATTTAGTGTTTCGACAAGATTATCGAGAGACACCATAGATTCCGGACGCAGATCCCATTTTGCAAAGTCATAAAATATATTTGGCAGATCAATGACCTGCTCAATAGAAGCCAGATAAATCGTAACTCTAATGTTTTTGCTCTTATCCAATCCCTTTGTTGATTCTCGCTCCTTCCCCTTCAGGTATCCTTCTTTGCCTGCAATAAATACATAATCTGTACTTGGTTTCAACATAAACCTAAATGATCCTTCACTATTTGTAGTCGACTCAATTGTGATACCATCACTTCCAACAGAGGTAACTTTCGATCCAATTAGCAAAGCATCTGTTCTATCGTCTCTCACAACACCATTTACAGAAAACTCAAGAGGAGGCAGTACAAAAGAGTAAATATCATCATTCCCGCGTCCTTTTCGTCCTGAGCTGAAGAAGCCACGTTCCATCTCTGCTTCAAAAACAATTGAAAAATCATCTTCATTGGAGTTAATTGGTGCTTTCATATTCTCAACAATCCAGGTGTCCGTTTCATCCAGGTTTGCTTTGAAAATATCGAGACCACCCATCCCTACACGACTATCAGAACTAAAATATAATGTGCCATCTGCATGAGAAAATGGAAACAATTCATTCCCGGGTGTATTTATCTCTTCTCCCATATTTTGAGGTTCGCCCCATTCACCGGATGAACTCTCACGGGTAATAAGCCAAATATCATTCTCCCCAATACCTCCCGGCATATCTGAAACAAAATAGAGTGTTAAATCATCAGCTGATATAGCTGGATGAGCTGCAGTAACACTATCTCCATTAATATCCAATGCTTCAGGCTCTCCCCATTCCAGTCCACTTCGCTTAGATACATATATCTGACAGGCAAGTTGTTGGTTTTTTCCCTGGTTGCATCTTGTTATATAGAGCGTTGAAAAATCACTTGAAAGATTTGGTGAGCCATCTTCAAATTCCGAATTTAAACTTTCTACCGGTACAGGTACGCTCCACTTTCCCTTCCTATCCATTCCTGATGAAAAAATATCTGCAAAACTTTGTCCTGTAGCTCCATGTGTTGAACTGCCCTTAGCATCTTCTCTTGTAGAAGTAAATAACACCTCAATGAAATCTTCATTGGAATATGCAGGATTCCAATCCCTCTGATATGAATTAAAATAACGCATATTTTCCACAATATAACCCGTAGGATTATCCATCCAGTCTTCAGCAATTCTTACAGATTCAATACCCCAGGCACCACGGGGATCGTCAGGTACTAACTCCACATATTTTTCATATTGCTCCTTCGAATTCTCATATTTCTTATTCTTCAAACTAACCTGCCCATACCTTAAATAAAGTGCAGGATTCTGGTAATCTAGCTGTAGGGACTTCTTATACCACAGTACAGCTTGTCTGGAGTCACCTGTAATACGATAACACTCTGCAATTTTATAGACAATTTCTGCTTTTTTAGTCTTTTCTGAAACCTTGTTATAGGCCTTCTTATACAAGTCAATCGCCAAATAATACTCGCCTGCTTCGTAAGCAGAATTCGCCTTAAGATCTTTCTCCTTCCGCTGAGCATCAACAGGTTGACAAATTACAAAAAGGAGAGAAACAATTAGAAACAGGATACTTTTCTTCATAATGTTCTGTACTGACAATAATATACTTCTAAGTTCTAAATTTACTTCTTTTTCTAATATAATAAAACGGTGAATTATTCATTCTTAATATGCAACAAGCTAAAAAAAGAAAACCTCCTGATAAAAAGGAGGTTTTCAATAAAATATTTACTGTATTCTAGCTGCTTTATTACCTTCGGTGAGGGCTAGCTGCTAAATAGCAATTCTCTGTATTTCGGCAATGGCCACATCTCATCATCAACAATAAGCTCAAGTTTATCAATATGTATCCTGATCTTTTCAAGATATGGAAATACTTTTTTAGAATAGGCATGAGATTTCTTCTCAATATTTTCGATCACATTTGCAATTTTCCGCTCCTCAACCATTTCATTCACCATGTTTTTTATCTGAGTCACATGTGTTGAAATCTCTCTGATCAACTCAATTCGATTTCCTGCAAGGGCTTTATATTCATCCCCATACAACTCCTTTAATCTAAGAACGTTATCCATCAAAACATTTTGGTATTTCACAGCTGTTGGTACAATATGGTTAATTGCCATATCCCCAAGAACACGTGCTTCTATCTGAATTTTCATAATATAGTTTTCATACATTACTTCCACTCTTCCATCAAGTTCCTTTTCCCCAAATATATTTTCTGAAAAGAACAATTCCTTTGAACTCTTGCTATTATATGCACTAATTGCTTCAGGAACATCAGTTATATTAGTCAAACCACGCTTTTTCGCTTCCTTCACCCAGTCCTCACTATAGTTATCTCCTTCAAATCTGATTGGTTTTGAAGCTTTAATATAGTTTCTCAGAATCTGAAATATTGCTTCGTCCTTTTTCACTCCTTTATCAATGAGACTATCAACATCCACTTTAAACTCTTTCAACTGCTTAGCCATTGCTGTATTAAGGACTGCCATAGGAACTGCACAATTCGCAAGCCCTCCAACTGCTCTGAACTCAAATCTGTTACCCGTAAAAGCAAATGGAGAAGTCCTGTTCCTGTCAGTATTATCCAACAAAATTTCAGGTATTTTTCCAATATCCAGTTTTAATTCAGTTTTCTCGTCAGGTGTCATCTTCCTATCGGTAACTTGCTCCTCCAACTGATCAAGCATCTTTGTAACCTCAGCTCCGAGGAAACATGAAAGTATTGCAGGTGGTGCTTCATTGGCTCCTAATCGATGTGTATTTGTTGCAGTAAGAATACTGGCTCTCATCAAATCCTGATTGTCGTACACTGCCTTAATTGAGTTCACAACGAAAGTTAAAAATTGCAGATTCGATTTAGGGTTCTTACCTGGAGCATGAAGAATAACACCCGTATCAGTAGACAATGACCAGTT
Organism: Bacteroidales bacterium; assembly: GCA_030589895.1. Classification (GTDB taxonomy): domain Bacteria; phylum Bacteroidota; class Bacteroidia; order Bacteroidales; genus JAUUZQ01. Next base: position 13,735 of record JAUUZQ010000002.1, on the reverse strand, counting down.
GTTATGTTTACCCGTACCATTTATACCTTTAAAAGGTTTTTCATGGAATAATACTCTGAATCCATGATGACGGGATACCTTCTTCATTAATTCCATCAGCAATAGATTATGATCCACTGCCAGATTGCACTCAGCAAATACAGGAGCAAGTTCATACTGATTAGGTGCCACCTCATTGTGTCTTGTTTTTACCGGAATTCCTAATTTATATGCTTCATATTCAAGTTCATTCATAAATGCACCCACACGTTCAGGGATAGAGCTAAAATAGTGGTCATCCAACTGCTGATCCTTTGCTGATGCATGGCCCATCAGCGTCCGACCTGTCAGCGCTAAATCAGGACGTGCATAATACAATGCTTCATCAATCAGAAAATATTCCTGTTCCCATCCCAGATTTGACTTTACCCTGGTAACGTTCTTGTCAAAATACTGACAAACTTCAGTAGCTGCTTTATCTACATTGTTCAACGCTTTTAACAATGGAGTTTTATGGTCCAGTGCTTCACCTGTATAAGAGATAAATACAGTTGGAATACTTAATGTATTCCCAATAACAAAAGCCGGCGAAGAGGGATCCCATGCAGTATATCCACGTGCCTCAAAAGTATTTCTTAATCCTCCACTCGGAAATGAAGAAGCATCAGGCTCCTGCTGTGCTAGCGCTTTACCCGAAAATGCTTCAACAACATTTCCATATTCGCCCTCCTCCATAAATGCATCATGCTTTTCAGCCGTACCACCAGTGAGAGGTTGAAACCAGTGAGTATAATGTGTGGCACCACGCTCCATAGCCCAGGCTTTCATCCCTGTTGCAACTCCATCAGCCATCTTTCTGTCAATTGGAGTTCCCTTGAGTACCGAATCCTTTACATGTGTATATGCATCCTTCGAAAGAAATTTCTGCATCTTGACCTCATCAAATACGTTTTCACCAAAGTAATCTGATACTTTTTTTGAAGGTGGAGTAACATGAATTGGCTTCCTGTCGTATACCTTTTCGAGAGCTGTAAACCTAATAACTGCCATTTTTTGATGTTTTTATTAACTAAATACGATTAAGCGACAAATATATGTTCTTTTTTCATATTACCCCCTATTTTTTATATGTACTTGTATTTTTTTATTAATTCTAAATAGAGTACCCCTGAAACAATATACTATTGTAAAATATATTAATATTTCATCTTAAGAATAGTTGTTAGCAAAAGAAAAACCGCGAACGCACGAATAATAAACCATTCGTGCATTCGCGGTTGAATAAATTCCGCGTAAAATCCTCCCTTATTTTAGCTCCACAAAGTACTTGTAGAAATAAGGAATAGTTTCAATTCCCTTGTAAAAATTATCCAGCGGATAATTCTCATTTGGTGAGTGAATCGCATCCGACTCCAGACCAAATCCCAATAGAATTGATTTTATCCCAAGAACCTCTTCAAAATCAGAAACGATTGGAATACTTCCTCCACTTCTAAATGGAACGGGTTTTTTTCCCAAGGTCTCTTCAACAGCCTTGCTTGCTGCCTGGTATGCTACTGTATCAATTGGGGATACATATCCCTGACCGCCGTGCAAACTGGTAACTTTTACTTTGACTCCTTCTGGTGCAAGTGATTTAAAGTAGTTTTCAAATAACTCATCAACCTTGGGTGATTCCTGGTTAGGAACCAGTCGCATGGATATTTTTGCATAAGCCCTGGATGGAAGAACAGTCTTTGCTCCTTCTCCTGTATAGCCTCCCCATATTCCACATACATCCAAGCATGGTCTGATACCAGTACGTTCTGATGTCGAATATCCTGCCTCACCTGCAACAGATTTAATATCGATGGCCGTCTGATATTCTTCCAGGTTAAAAGGTGCCTTGGCCATCTCAGCTCTTTCTTCTTTGCTTACCTCAATCACATCATCATAAAATCCGGGGATAGTAATGCGATTATTTTCATCTGTTAAAGAAGAGATCATCTCCGACAGCACATTGATAGGATTGGCTACTGCACCACCATAAAGGCCGGAATGAAGATCACGATTCGGCCCCGTCACCTCAACTTCAAGATAGCTCAATCCACGCAATCCAGTTGTTATAGAAGGAATATCAAGTGAAATCATAGTTGTATCAGAAATCAGGATCACATCTGCTTTCAATAGATCCTTGTTCTCTTTGCAAAACTCTTTCAGGCTTGGCGAACCCACCTCTTCTTCACCTTCAATCATAAACTTCACATTACAGGGCAATGAATTAGTTTCATTCATAAATTCAAAAGCCTTCACATGCATAAACAATTGTCCTTTATCATCATCTGCACCGCGGGCATAAATTTTACCATCACGAACTTCAGGCTCAAACGGAGGAGATGTCCATAGATCCAAAGGCTCTACCGGTTGAACATCATAATGACCATAAACAAGTACCGTTGGCAAACTGGCATCAATAAGTTTTTCTCCATAAACGACAGGATGTCCTTTGGTTTTCATAATCTCCACCTTGTCAGCACCTGCCTGTAACAATGACCCTTTGATAAATTCAGCTGTCTTCAACATATCTCCATTGTGCTCTTCCATGGCACTGATTGAAGGGATTCTGATAAACTCAAACAGCTCTTTCAGGAATCTATCCTGGTTTTGCTTAATGTAATCTTTGATTTTTTCCATTACTGTATATATTAATTATTATTATGATGTGCTTGATACGGTGAATCAAGATACAATAAATCAAAACATGATAAATCGAGATACGATGAATCACATCTATGCTGATTAATTTTTCTTCAATTCTTTATAAACCAATTCCAACTCTTTGTAAAACTCTTCTCCAAACGCTCTGGTGATTGCCTCTTCCAAAAATCTAAATACAGGCATTCCATATTCCTCACCAAGCTTAAGAGCAGGATTACAAACATCCCATTTATGGTAATTTAAAGCTATATGTGCACCTATCTTACTTGTTCTAATTGGATAGAGGTGACAGGAAATTGGTTTTCTGAAATCTATAGCATCAGAAAAATAGGCGGTTTCTATGGCACACCTGGCAATTCCATTGTCGATCACAGAATAGGCACAATCATCCTTTCCCATAAGTGGTGTCACCTTATCACCATCAGTATCAAAATGCCATGTTCCCTTCTCCTCAATAGCTTCTACTCCTCCTTTGCGCAAAAAAGGAATTATTTTTTCAATATTATCTTCCAGCAAAGCTGTCTCTTCGTCTTCGAGGGGCGCACCTGCTTCTCCATAAACACAACACAACCCCTTGCATTTATCAAGATGACAAACAAAGTGATTATCAAACAACTCCCGGCTTACAATTTTATCTCCTATCTGAATCATATTTATAAAATAAAGAAGATACAAATTTGCGAAAAAAAAAGAGGATTCTTTGATGTTATAGAGAATTCCAATTGATAAATACTGCTAAACACATAAAAGAACACTGTACCCCACATCACAACATGATAAGCAGGGAATAATATTAGTTCTGCGCATCAACAAAAATGGAGCATAAAGAAGAAGGGAAAAACAAATTTTTCTCAAAGATCAAATCACCTCAGCCTAAAAATCAAGCAGTTTCTTCTTTTGTTTCACCTCCGTTATTATCTTTGCTTCATGCGATTTAGTTTCATTAGCCTGTTATTCTCACTTCTGACTGTCATTGGACTTTCCCAGGAAAATATTCTTGATGATCCGGAAATTCAGGAAAAAGTTGAAAAATGCCTTTCTTCAACTTATGAATTTAATTTCGCAGAAGCTCATTCCTTGCTCAATGAAATTGAGAAAGCACTTCCCAGCCACCCCGCACCAAGTTTTCTGAAAGCCCTGATTATCTATTGGGAGAACTTACCTCTGCCTTCGAAAGGCATTCATTCGGATGAGTTCCTCAAGTCAATGAAAGAATCTGTTGCACGTGCAAATCTTTTATTAAAAGAAGACCCTGATGATATTGAAGGTGTATTTTTTGACCTGCACGCAAGAGCTTTTATTGCAATGTATTGGGCAGACAATGGAAAACCGGGAAGAGTCATCAAAGACATTGACAACCTTTACAGGCGAACAATGCAGGGAATTAATCTGAAAGAAAAATTTAACGAGTTTTATTTTAGCTCCGGACTGTACAGTTACTACATTGAGGCCTATGTAGAACTACATCCTGTATACAAACCAATAGCAGCTCTTTTCAGGGAGGGAAACAAAGAAGAAGGAATAATCGAATTGCAGTATGCAATTGACAATACAACATATATCAAGGTAGAAGCAATTTTATTCATGTCTCTTCTTCAGCTTAACTATGAAAAAAACTTGGAAGAGGCATTGAAGTATGCAGCCATATTGTATAATAATTATCCGAAAAACACTTATTATATTGGACATTACCTGATGATCCTCCTCTATCAGAATAAATTTGAAACGGCATCAGTCATACTTGAACGAATTTCCGGAAAAGAGGATGATTTTTCACAGATGATTTTTATGGTAATGGAAGGATTTATCCTGGAAAATAATCGGAAAAAAATACATGAAGCTAAGAGAATGTATAGAGAGGGTATTCGCGCTGCAGAAAAATTCGGACCATTTGCTGATATCTATCAGGCAATTGCCTATGCCGGTCTTTCCCGAATAGCAAAAATAAATAATGACCAAAGAGCTTTCAGAAAAAACAGAAGAAAATCTGAGTCTCTATCCGATTATGAGTTTATCCTCTCTTATCAGAAGCCAGTTTAAGCGTTATTAAATATACTCCTACCAGTGTCAGCAATCCACCTGCCAGTTGTAAGTTATTTGGGAATACGCCAAGAAAGAACCAGGCCAAAAGAAGTGTCCAAACCCCTTTTGAGCTAATGATCAACGAGGTACTGGTCGCTTCAATCCGCTTCAAAGCCTGATATGCAAAAACGATGGTCAGGAGGGTCTCAAAAATTGATCCAATGGCCATATCCCGCCAAACGTGTAAGTCAAATTGAATATTTTCATCTGATCGCAATATCAAAACAGCAAATAACATTGATAAAATTACGGATCGCAAGAGAGACATTAAATTCGGATCCAAATGACTTTTATACTTTCTTCCTGTGATGGTGGCTATTGCAAAAAGGAAAGAGGCTGATATAACGTAAAAAGCACCCGGCTCCAGAAATCCACCAAATGCCTGTCCTTTAAAATTTATAATAAACACGCCAATTATAGTGACTGAAATTCCAACCATTTGCAACTTTCCAAAGCGTTCTTTTAGCAATGTAACGCCTAAAATAGTAACAAACACCGGTCCGATATTTCCAATAAAGGACACAACAGCAGGATTTTCCATAGCCTTTATAGCGATATAAAATAGTCCTGTAGCAGCAGCCTCCAGAATGGCTATTGAGAGGGCTACTTGTAACCTTTTCCTTGTGTTTACTTTAAATTGTTTATACTGCTTCTGCGCTACATACCAGGCACCATTCCATAATACTCCCAGTGTAAACCAGACAAAACCAAACTGAACCATACTAACCGTATTCAGCACTGATTTACTAAATATGAATGATGCAGACAATGCTAATGCTGCTCCAAAGGCATATAAATATCCACTTCTATTTTTCTGACTCATATTTTTGCCTGTATAATTCCTTTCCCAATTAACTCATCGAAAGTACAAATTTAGCGATAAAGATGATTAATTTAGTCAGATGAAGCCAAGTCCGGAATTAATTCCGCTTATTCCATAAAAAAATAAATTATTGACAGATGAAAAAACAGCCAGTCATTTTACTGTTGTTACCAGCAATTTTTATCATCTCCTGTAATGAAGAAAAACTGACAGAAAAACCCAATATTCTAATCATCAATGTTGATGATATGGGCTGGAAAGATGTTGGTTTTATGGGGAGTGAATTTTATGAAACTCCAAATATTGATGCTTTGGTTTCAGAGGGGATGGTATTTACAAATGGCTATGCCTCAGCGGCTAACTGTGCACCGAGTCGCGCCTGCCTGATGTCAGGAAAATGGACGCCAAGGCATGGCATCTATACAGTGGGGAGTTCTGAAAGAGGACGTTCCGGGAATAGAAAAATTATTCCAACTCCAAACCTTACCACATTGGGTGACTCAATCAATACCCTCGCCAGAAGATTAAAGGAAGTTGGTTACCATACTGCCCATGCCGGCAAATGGCATCTTAGCGACGATCCACTAACTTATGGTTTCGATATTAATATTGGAGGCTCACATGCAGGTCATCCAGGAAGCTACTATCCTCCCTATAAAAACATCGATCTAAAAGCTCCTAAGGATGAGTATCTTACGGATAATATCATGCAAAAAACTATTGATTTTATCAGGGAATCAAAAGCTCCCTTCTTTTTATATTACGCACCTTATGCTGTACACACACCTATTCAGGGTATTGATAGTCTCAGATATAAGTTTGAAAAGAAATCTGAATACAAAGGGCAGAAGAATATTGCCTACGCAAGCATGATCAATAATCTCGATCGAAATATTGGGATACTCATAGCTTTCCTGAAACAAACTGAAAAATTCAACAACACCTTTATCATCTTTACTTCAGATAATGGTGGCTTGTTTCAGATTACCAGGCAACAACCATTAAGAGCAGGAAAAGGCAGCTATTATGAAGGAGGGATACGGGTGCCCATGAGTTTTATCTGGGATGGTCACATACAATCGGGAAGTAGCTCAGACTACCCTGTAAGCAATCTCGACTTCTTCCCCACTCTGTTAAAGGTTGTTGGTGTGATTGAAAATCATGAATTGGATGGTCTGAACCTATTACCTCTGCTTATAGGAAATGAATATGAAGAAGAACGTATGCTATTTTGGCATTTCCCAATTTACCTGGAAAATGGGAATGATGAGACCCATGACCCAGTCTTCCGCACACGACCAGGATCAGTAATCAGAAAAGGAGACTGGAAACTCCATCAATATTTTGAGGACAATGAATTCGAACTCTATAATCTGGCAAATGACATTGGCGAGCAAATAAATCTTCTCGATTCTCTGCCGGAAAAGGCACAAGAATTGATAAAGCAACTGGAAAATTGGCAGCACGAGACAAAAGCGCCTATTCCATTGAATCAAAATCCTGAATATGTGTTGGTTGACAGAGCAAATTAAACCGATCTCAATCATGACATTCATAAAAAAACTAAACAATCTTTATCCGCAAACACTGAACAGATGGAGAATTATCATCATCATAAGTCTCTTTATTTCATTTTTCATGATAATATTTCAGCCCTTCGGATTACATAATATTCAGCACGTCCACAAAGGAATGATTCTTGCCGGATACGGATTTATTACTTTTATTATGCTTGTTTTAAATTTGATTTTCCTGCCTTTAATTTTTCCAAACGTATTTAATGAAGACTCGTGGACTATCAAGAAGGAAATAGTATGGTTACTCTGGATTGTTATTACGATCAGCGTAGGTAATTATCTATATTCCATCATATTTTCTATTTTTCTCTGGATTGGTTTAAAAGGCTTCTTTTTATTTATTGTGTTTACTCTTTTGATTGCTGTAATACCAATTGCAGGCATCACTTTCATAACTCAAAATGTATTTCTAAAAAGAAACCTCAGTGCTTCACGTGATATAAATAGCCTAATTGGCCAAAAAGAAGTGAACAGAAGGAACAATAATGAATTCTTCTCAACTACATCAGGATCCCAAAACTTTAGTGTGAAAATAGAGGATTTGATATTCATTGAATCAGAAGGAAATTATGTTAATATTTGGTATCTGAAAGATGCTAAAGTCAAAAGCATATTAATTAGAAATACACTAAAAAATATAGAATTACAGATTGAAAATAGCGTTCTGTTTAAATGTCACAGAGCATTTATCATTAACCCTTCTTTCGTGGAAAAAGTAAAAGGAAATTCACAAGGATATAATATTGTTATTAAGAATACAGACAAAGAATTACCTGTAGCAAGAAGCTATACAAAGACTTTTAAAAAGGAGATAACTAAGCTTATATAGTTATCCATTTATCCCTTTTTTTGCATTCCATCACTCAAGCTATGCCAGCCATCACAAAGCAGTGCATTCTATCCCTGTTTCATTGTAATACAGCAACTTGAGACTATCATTGCATTGTAATTTTAGTTTCAAATTTAAAAACAATGTATTATGAAAAAGAAAACATCATGGATTTTAGCAATTGCTATGGCATTATTAATTATTGGTATTATTCTGCAGTATACTGTGGGAAGTATGTTTAGTGCTGGTGATTACAGCCTGAACTTCTTTGCGGTTGGAGACTTCTCATGTGGAGTTTTTGCAGCTGGAAAATTTGCCTGCGGAATATTTTCTATTGGCATCTTTTCTATCGGTATCTTTTCGTTGGGGATTTTTAATGTCGGACTATATGCAATTGGAATATTTATGATCGCCTGGCAAAAACGATTACCAACTACACTTCAAAGATTTTCTTAAATTCATATAACTCTGTTAATTTTAGATATAAGATTATCACTAACAATAAGAACTCCATGGCCAGACTTTCAGCCTGGCCATGGAGTTCTTATTGCGCTATACCTTACATTTAAAACTATTACAGATATTCTTTTAATATCTCCTCTACATCATCGGGTGCAATACGCCCATAAGTTTTTTCGCCAACCTGAACCACAGGAGCCAGACCACAAGCACCAACGCAGCGAAGACAACTCAGCGAAAATTTACCATCTTCTGAAGTCTCTCCAACCTCAATATCCAGTTGCTTCTTAAATTCTGCAAGAACATTTTCTGCTCCCCTTACATAACATGCGGTACCTGTACATATAGAAATAGGATGCTGACCTTTGGGTGTCATAGTAAAGAATGAATAGAATGTTACAACGCCATATACTTTTGCTACTGGCATATCTATTTTATCAGCTATAACTTCTTGCACCTCTGCCGGCAGATATCCAAACTCCCCCTGGGTTTTATGAAGAACATTTATCAATTCACCGTGTGCGTTATTAAATGTATCGCAGAAACTGTGAATTTTTTCAATCTGATCTTTCCTTAGTTCTATTTTAACGCTTGACATTATTCAGCTCTTTAAATTGTAAAAATAACTATACTTCGAAAGTCTTCTTCTTTTTATTAAAATAATGGGTGTGAAGAAGATGATGAGCTTTCTCACTCATAGGTTTATCCAAAAACTCCTCATATAATTTTATTATGTCTGGGTTTTCATGCGATTTCCTCAGAACTTTTCCTTCATCTTCATCAAAAATGGCTTTTGTCCTGGCTGTTAGGATAGATGCATCACCATGATGATAAGGTTGTCCTCCACCTCCTATGCAACCACCGGGACACGCCATGATCTCAATGGCATGGTACTCCGATTTTCCAGCCTTGATATCTTCAAGAAGTTTCCTTGCATTTCCAAGTCCATGAGCTATCCCAATCTTGATCTCCAGTCCATCAAAATCAACCGATGCAGACCTGATCCCTTCCATTCCTCTGAGTTGCTTGAAATCTACAGACTCAAGTGATTTTCCGGTATGTAATTCGTAAGCTGTCCTGGTTGCCGCTTCGATCACTCCTCCTGTAACGCCAAAAATCACTCCTGCCCCTGTAGATTCACCCATAGGTTTATCGAAATCGCTATCCTCCATTCCAACAAGATCCATATTTGCCTGCTTAATCAGATGAGCCAGCTCACGAGTGGAGATGGAGATATCAACATCAGGGTTACCATCAACCTTAAACTCATCACGCTGACATTCATATTTCTTAGCCAGACAAGGCATAATTGAAACTACTACCATCTCCTTGCGGTCAATACCAATTTTCTCAGCAAAATAAGTCTTGGCAATGGAACCAAACATCTGCTGAGGAGAACGGGCTGTAGAGGGAATGTCTTTCATCTCAGGGAAATGGTACTCAAAAAAGTTAACCCAACTTGGACAGCAGCTGGTAAGGATCGGCAACTTAACATCCTTGTCACCATTCAAGTGTTTGCTCAGCCGATCGAGCAACTCAGTCCCCTCCTCCATTATAGTCAGGTCAGCAGCAAAATCGGTATCAAATACATAATCGAATCCAAGATTTTTCAATGCAGTAACCATTTTTCCTGTCACCCTTGTTCCCGGCTCAAGTCCAAATTCCTCTCCCAGTGCAGCTCTGACTGCAGGAGCTGTTTGAACAACCACAGTCTTATTCGGGTTGTTCAATGCGGCAATTACCTTATTGGTATGGTCCACCTCTGTAAGCGCACCCGTAGGACAAACAGCAACACACTGTCCACAATAAGTACAAGATGAGTATTCAAGATTCATTTCAAATGCTGGTGCCACGACCGCCTCAAATCCTCTGTTCACAGCGTGCAAAGCACCAACTGTCTGAAAATCATTACACATGGTTTCACACCTTCTGCACATTATACACTTATCCATATCCCGGATAATTGAAGGGGAAGTATCCAGTCTGTAAGTTGACATCTCCGCATACTCCTGTCCGGGAATTTCTCTAATTCCAAGCTTCTGAGCCATACTTTGCAAATCGCAATTTCCCGATTTGGCACATGTCAGACAATCCTTAGGATGGTCACTAAGAATCAGCTCCATGACAGTTCGGCGTGCATTGATCACACGAACACTGTTGGTTTTTACATTCATGCCCTCTGCAACGTCAGTTGAGCAGGAGGGCGCAAGATTTCTTCTTCCTTCTACTTCTACAGAACATATTCTGCAACCACCGGGCTTATTCTCAATATTCAAATTCTTAAGGTCCATGTAACACAGGACAGGTATATCTATTCCAAGCTCTTTTGCAGCTTTGTATATAGTAGTCCCTGTTGGCACTTCCACTACTTTTCCGTCTATTTTTAGTTTTATAAGATCCATCTTGGCTATTTATTTTAAGATAACAGCATCGAATTTGCATTTCTCCATACAGGCACCACACATAATACAGATTTCAGGATTGATAAGGTGTGGCTCTTTTCTCTCTCCTGTAATTGCACCAACAGGACAAGCACGGGCACAAGCTGTACAACCCACACAATTCTCTTCAATAATGAAATATTCCATCAAATCCTTACAAACTCCGGATGGACATTTCTTATCCCTTACATGAGAAATATATTCATCATAGAAATTATCCAGAGTCGACAAAACAGGGTTGGGTGAACTTTGTCCCAGTCCGCACAAGGAAGTATCTTTTATAACTTCCCCTAAGTTTCGTAGCCTGTCAAGATCCGCTTCAGTTCCCTTGCCTTCACAAATACGTCCCAATAGTTCATTTAACCTTTTATTTCCTATACGGCATGGGGCACATTTTCCACAAGACTCCTCCACCGTAAAATCCAGGTAAAATTTAGCGATGGAAACCATGCAGTTGTCCTCATCCATAACAATCATCCCACCAGATCCCATCATAGAACCATTTGCTATAAGGTTATCGTAATCAATTGGAGTATCCAGATGCTTCTCGGTCAGACATCCACCTGAAGGACCACCTGTTTGAACCGCTTTAAATTTTTTTCCCTCTCTTATTCCCCCACCAATCTCATATATTACTTCCCGCAATGTGGTTCCCATCGGTACTTCTATAAGGCCAACATTATTGACCTTCCCAGCAAGGGCAAATACCTTGGTTCCTTTAGATTTCTCAGTTCCAATACCACTGAACCAATCTGCACCTTTCAGATATATAACCGGAATATTTGCCAGTGTTTCAACATTATTCACATTTGTTGGCTTACCCAGGTAGCCACTTTCAGCAGGAAAAGGAGGCTTTAAAGACGGTTCTCCCCGCTCTCCTTCCATGGAATGAATCAAGGCAGTCTCTTCACCACAAACAAAAGCACCTGCACCATATCGTATCTCAATATCAAAACTGAATCCTGAACCCATAATATCATCACCCAGTAAACCAAATTCCCTGGCTTGCGTAATCGCTATATTTAACCTTTCAATAGCCAGGGGATATTCAGCCCGAATGTATACCAGACCTTTATCAGCACCAATGCAATATCCACATATTGCCATAGCTTCCAATACAGAATGCGGATCCCCCTCAAGTATCGATCTATCCATAAATGCACCCGGATCACCTTCATCGGCATTGCAGACTACATATTTCTGATCAGAAACGCTTTTTCTTGCATAGTCCCATTTTATGCCAGTAGGAAAACCAGCTCCTCCCCTTCCTCTTAATCCTGAATCAATTATAATGTTTACAGCCTCCTCCTGACTCATTTCTGTCAGTACTTTTCCCAATGCCATATAGCCTTTTTCAGAAATATACTCTTCAATGCGCTCCGGATTAATCAATCCGCAGTTTCGAAGTGCAATTCGTATTTGTGTTTTATTTACCATATCAATAATTGCTTTCCGTTAAAATTTGGGCTCTAAATACTTTCTGCAGTACGATAGTTTAAGGGTATAATTCCCTCAAGTATCTCCCCATTTTTTATATATTTCTCAATAATTTCATCTGCTTTAAAAACATCAACATCACCAAATACGATAGGTTCCTTACCCGGCAATGTAACCTCAACCGTAGGCTCTGCATAACAATAACTCATACATCCTGTTTTGGTAACAATTGCATTAATCCCACGCTTCTCAATATGCTCAGATATTAAATCGAATATTTCCTTTGCTCCCGCAGCAATACTGCATGTTGCCATTGCAACTTTTACAATAACAAAACCATCCGGATCATTCTCCCTTACAAGTAGTTCAATACTATCTCTATGCTCCTTAGCAACTTTTCTGAGATCTTCAATTGATTTTATCTTAGCCATTTTGTATGAAATTAATTTTCTATTCAGCAGTTCTCTGTTAAGGATTTTTCAAAAGAAAAATAGATCTGACTACCATATTTATGTATAAATTATATTCGAAATAAGTAATTGAAAGAATCAATTTTTCCGATTGAAAGTAGAGATATAATTATTGTTGTTATTTATATAACATTAAGCGACACAAATACTCATCCATTTGTGATTGTAAAGATATAACAAATCAATCCGCTGATAGCAACTTCTGTTATTTTTATAACAATCTATATTTAATCTAAATAAATTTCTATCCTTCAGGCAGACTTCTATTCCTATATTTTTCTATTTTTAGGAATTAAATATTAAACCGTTTATTTTTATCCAATGAGCAATAAGAACAGATGCGGTTGGTGTCTTGGTAACGATTTATATATTGAATACCATGACAAAGAGTGGGGTCTCCCCGTTCACGACGACAAGATACATTTTGAATTTCTGGTTCTGGAATCTGCACAGGCTGGTTTAAGCTGGCTTACAATTTTAAAACGCAGAGAACACTACCGAAGGCTATACGACAATTTTGATGTCATGAAAGTATCGCGTTATGATCAGAAAAGAGTGGAGTTAATGCTTCAGGATCCGGGAATCATCCGAAATCGCAAAAAGATTGAGAGTTCCATTAGTAATGCTAAATTTTTCCTTGACATTTGTAAAGAGTTTGGCACATTTGACAAATATATATGGGGATTTACCAATGGAAAAGTGATCCTCAATAAATGGAAATCATTGAGTGAGATTCCTGCCAACACTTCTTTGTCAGAGGAAATTACAAAAGACCTTAAAAAGCGTGGGTTTAGATTTCTGGGATCAACAATCATATATGCCCATTTACAAAGTATTGGTGTAGTGAATGATCACCTGGTTGATTGTTTTAGGTATAAGGAAGTGAATAGATAGTTGATTGTTTCAAGGTTATCAGCCATGCTTACACGATCGAAGGGCAG
>JAUUZQ010000157.1 GCA_030589895.1 Bacteroidales bacterium | reverse complement strand
TAAAAGATGTAACGATCATCTCCACATATCATACAGATATTGATCAAATATATTCAGCAAAAACTTCAATCAATGAGAATATATATCTGAGAAGTGTTAAGAAGCAAAATCAATTAAAAACGAACACTATTATTATTTTATCTATCGGTATTCTATTTATGATCCTGTGGATATTCAGCTATGCATTCAATTTTGATAAAAGCATATATAAAATACTCGATTTCATCAAAGTGCTGGAAATTGGAGGCCGGCCTGAAAAACTCCAGGTTAAGTCAAATGATGAACTTCAGGATATCTCCGGACGACTTAACAATTATCTGGACCTCAAAGAATCAAAAATTCTTTTTCTAAAAACAATTGGCAAGGGAGAAGAAATATCCACAATGATGCCGGACAAAAGTGACATTCTTGGCAGTGAACTAAATGTCATGGCCGAAAGACTCAATAAAATACAACTGGAGGAAAAGGAGCGTCAGGATGAAGAGAATAAAAGAAGCTGGAAAACAGACGGGATAGCTCAATTTGGAGAGATTTTAAGGTCTGAGAGAGAAAATGTACAGGAGCTGTCCTTTAAAATAATACAAAAACTGGTCACATATCTAAAGATAGAAATGGGAACCCTGTTTTTAACCGCCGATGCAAAAGATGAGGAAGAGGAATCCAGTCTCGAATCCATGGCTTCATATGCATACGACAGGAGGAAATTCTTAAAGCTTAATTTTAAATTTGGAGAAGGTCTTCCGGGAACCTGTGCGCTCGAAAAGGAAAAAATATATATCAATGAAATACCGGAAGATTATTCAGATGTTATCTCGGGAGTAGGACAGATAAAACCTCGATTTGTCCTTCTTGCACCATTGAAGATTGAAGAAGAGATATTTGGAATAGTTGAACTTGCCTCTTTCAGAGAATTACAAACATTTGAACTTGAATTTGTTGATGAACTGGCTGAGAGTATTGCCTCAACATTGGCCGGGGTGAAAACAAATGAAAAAACTGCAGCACTGTTGAAGCAATCTCAAAAACAGGCAGAACAACTCATGCATCAGGAAGATGAGATGAAAATTAATATGCAGAAGCTGCAACAAGCACAGGAGGAATCCCGTAAAAATGAATCCGAGATAACAGGTATCCTGAATGCCATGAATGAATCTTCCCTTGTTGCTGAATTCGATATGAATGGAAGATTTAGCAAGATCAATGATAAATTTCTGTATCTGCTCGAATCGCCACGCGAACAAATCCTGGGAAAGAATCATCATGAATTTGCAATGGTTGACAAATATTCTGATGCATATAAATTATTCTGGGAAACACTGAGAAAGGGTGAAACTGTATCCACACAGGAGCAGTTCAAATTATATAGCGGACAGGAAGTTTGGCTTCAGCAAACATACACACCGATTTATAATGACCAGAAAAATATCTACAAAATTCTCAATATTGCTGTTGATATAACTCAATCAAAACTTCAGCAGGAAAACCTTGAAAAACAAGCAGCAGAAATTACCAGGAAGAGTCTGGAGATGGAGGGACTCAATGAGGCTGTAAACAGTTCTATTATCAAATGTGAAATCGACAATGAAGGGATCATACTGGATCTGAATAATAACTATGCGACCGCTTCCGGTTATAACAGGAAAGAGCTGCTGGGCAGAAATTACCGCTTGTTTCTTAAGGACATTGAAAAAGAGCAGTTCGAAAAAATATGGACTGAGGTATTGAAAGACAAAACCTATGAAGGAGCCATTCGAAGGACGAAGCCTACCGGTGAAGAAATATGGTTAATGTCGACATTTTCAGCGGTTAAAGATGAGAGTGGATTCATCTATAAAGTATATTTCCTTGCCCTCGATATTACAGAAAAACGACTCAAATATCAGCTATTGGAAGAGGCAAACAGAGAGGCCGATCGCTTAAGAGAAGAACTTAAAAAATATGTATAGTGCAATCATAATAGCTGGATCAGCAGGAAGTTTTAAGATTATAAGCAGGATTATATTTACAATGCTGATGAAATCATTAATTTTATTGTGAAATTAGCCGATGCCTGATGAAATTTAAGATAGTGAAATATAGTATATCATGGCTTGCATTATCCTTGCTGATAGTTGGTGCTACCATAGGGTTGATAGTAAGTTTTCAGCAGTTGAAACCTGGTGAATTTGATATTGTATTTCTATCATTGGCATGGATCATTGTGGTGGCTTCAGGCATATATCTCTTTGTTTTTGCATCAAAAGAAATCCTTCGAAGAGAATTTATAAAAAAAGAAGCTGAATTGAGCGATAAGCAGCCTGTGACAAAAAAAGAGAGCCCGGCTAAATCTAAAACTACAGGCCTGAATATTGATACGGTTGCCAGGAAAATTGTCAGGAGAACCTCATCAGATAAAGAACCATCTGAGTGGGGAAATGAACTTCTGAAAATGCTCTCTACAGAATTGGAGATTATGTCCGGAGTATTCTATTTCAGGAATAAAAAAAACAAATTTGAACCTGTCGCTACTTATGCATTATCACATGCACAGCAAGCATATACATTTGAGGAGGGTGAGGGTTTAAACGGACAAGTTGCCTTGATTAAACTAAATTCCGTATATACCACGATCCCTGATGAATATACTGAAGTATGCTCCGGACTGGGAAAAGTCAAGCCCATTTATCTTGCAATAATCCCAATTGTTGTAAAAGAAAAATGTATCGCACTTATTGAATGTACGGGATTCAAATTTACAAGTGCAGAGATTGAACAATTATTTCAAATTATTGCCAGGGAGCTGTCTGCAAAAATTGAACTGGGAAAAGAATGAGTGACTCCGATAAAAAATATGACCAGATTCTGATTGCCCGTAATATTTGGCTATATAGCCTGATAGGGTTAATTATCGTCGTGTTATCATGGATGCTGCTTTCTCTTGATCAAAACTATGAATTTTCACTGCAAAACTGGCTAAATGCGCACATAAACAATCCTGCAATTATTGTCTTTGACGGACTGCCCCTCTATATTTATATAATACTTTCCTTAGCACGAAAACAGTTTGAGAAAAAGCTTGGGAAACTCAGCAATGAACAGATCTCAACTCAAAAAATACTGGATGAGAATACTGAATTCGCAAAACTTCTTGCTGAAGGTGAAAACCCACCTCTGTCAAATGCAATGTTAACATCAGAGCTTGGTCAATCACTTAAGCTGATACAGCTGAACAGTAAATCAACCAGGAGGAGAGAAAGGGATATTACATGGATTACTGAGGGTAAAGATTTGATATCCTTAATATTAAGGGTTAATAATCAGATTGATATACTGGCATTTCAGATACTGAAAAGTCTGAGTAAATATATTGGTGCAGTACAGGGTGCGATGTACCTCTATGATGATGAGAAGAAACAACTGGAAAATATTTCAGTACTGGCTTACAACAGACGAAAATATGTGCATCAGCTCTTCAACATCGGGGAGGGACTGGTGGGGCAGTGTGCGTTTGAGATGGATTACATATACAGGACTGAGATACCGGATGAGTATATATCCATTACTTCCGGTATTCTGGGCGACCAGAAACCAAAAAGTATTCTTCTGGTTCCGCTTATTACCAATGATCAGCTGCAAGGAGTCATAGAATTTGCATTTTTTGAGACAAAAATCCCTAAGCTGACGATACAATTCATGCTGGAACTGGGGGAGATTATTGCCCGTACTTTTTACAACCTCAGGGTAAATGAAAAGACGCGTTTCCTCCTGGACGAATCTCGTAAAATGACCGATGAGCTCAAGAACAACGAACAGATTCTCAATGAGAATGGGGAGAAAATGCGAATTACACAAGATGAGCTTCAGAAGACCAATGAACAGCTAAAAGCAAAAATTGATGAAGCAAATAATGCACAAAATCGTATGCATTGGTTGCTAAAGAATGCATCAGAGATAATTTCTATCTATGACGAGAACTTCAAGTTAAAATATATCAGCCCATCAGTAGATCATATTCTTGGTTACTCCTCTGAGGAAATGATCAGTGGAAAAGACTTTGAGAGAATTGATCAGACCGGCAGCAATGAAATCCGGAAGGCATTTGAAAACCTGCTTATCCAAACAGATCAACTTATCGAGATCGAATATACCTTTGTAAAAAGAGACGGGGAAAGACTATTTCTTAGATCAACCATCCGCAACCGCCTGACCGATCCCTCTATCAACGGATTCATTTTTAATACCAGTGATATTACAGAATCCAGACGCATTGAAAAAGAGCAGCGCCTGAAAACACGGATGCAATCACTGTCTGAAAACTCCCTAGATATGATCCTCAGGATCAGCAGCAGTGGGATTATTTATTATGCCAATCCGGTTGTAGAAAACTATTCGGGAATTTCATCATCCTCAATAGTAAACAATCCGCTACATGATGTTCCATTTCCGGATATTTTAGCTGCTTTTCTCCAGAGCTCAATTCATCAGATCAAAGAAAAACCAGTGAAGATGAACCGCCAGGAAAACATCCCCATTCATCTTGATGAAAAAACAAGTGAAAGAATTCTGAATTTCGATGTGATCCCTGAATTTGAAGAGGGGGAGCTTGAAACCATCCTTATTGTGGGACACGATATCACTGAGGCAAAAAGGATCGAAGCGGAGATAAAAATTACAAACAGAAAGATCCAGGACAGCATTAATTACGCTGAGAGAATCCAAACATCCATATTACCTGAAGCAGCACGAATTGAAAAGGCATTTCCAAAAAGTTTTGTTTTCTATAAACCCCGGGATATTATCTCCGGAGACTTCCCCTGGTTCTATGAAACAGAAGATGCCTGGTTCATTTCGGCTATAGACTGTACCGGACATGGTGTCCCTGGTGCACTGCTCTCTTTCATTGGTTTCTTTCTTCTTAACAATATCACCGCTTTGAATCCATCTTTGTCAGCAGGAGAAATTTGTGATTCGCTGAACAGTGAAGTGAGAAGAACCCTGAAACAAGATCAGAAAAACCCGGATGCTCTCGACGGTATGGATTTGGCTTTGTGTAAGATCTATAAGAAGGAAAACAAGATGGAATTTTCCGGAGCGCATCGACCATTATACCTTTTCAGAGAGGGTGAAATTACTGTACTTAAAGGAGACCGGAAAGCTATCGGGGGACTAAGACATCCAAAAAAACCAGAAGAGAATTTTATTACCCACCAATTTGATATAAGAAAAGGAGACAAAATATTCTTCTTCTCAGATGGCTTAACCGATCAGATGGGTGGTCCGGATGGAGGAAAATATGGTCCCGGAAGGGTTCGGGATATTTTACTGAAAAACCCCGGATTTACCATTCGTCAGTTTCATAAGTTCTTCGAATATGACTTTACAACATGGCTGGGAGAAGAGAGACAGCTGGATGATGTGCTACTGATCGGGATCGAGTTTTAAGGATCAGGATGTGAGGGAATGCCTTATGCCTGTTGGTTTGTCTGGATGCGGAATGCGGGAAACTGAATGCACAGTGCAAAAAAACATTTTTAAATTAAAGTTGCTCTGTTACAGCTATATTCCCTATCTTTAAAATTCAGTCAGGAATAGTATGATTTTTTGTCAGAATGTCGTGTAAAACGATGGAGGTCTTACAATACATAATATTATGAAAGAGAGTAAAGGTTACCTGGAGTTAATCCATAAGCCATATAGTCAACTTCTCGCCAAAGAGATCATTATTGCCTTTGAAGGAAATGTTACCCATCAGGTCATGAAAGCTGTTACTTCGGTTGTAGAAGAAAAGCTTGAGGATGAAAATGAAGGTGAAACTATTCAGCGCAAGGTATATCATATCATGGTCGAGTGTCTTCAGAATATCAATCGACATGCTGAAGGTTTTAGTATTGTAAACAACGATTATCCAGGCCGGGGTGCCCTGCTTGTGACAGTTAAAGAAAGCAACTACACAGTAACAACAGTTAATATTGTACATAACACTCAAGCCACCTTTCTGAAAAATTTTATTGAACAAATCAATCCCTTGTCGGAAGAGGAACTGAATGATATGTATAAAACCCAACTCACAGAAGGCCATATTAGCAGCAAGGGAGGTGCTGGTTTAGGATTTATAGACATACGCCGAAAGACAGGGAATTACCTCGAATGCCAATTCGTTAAACTCGATGAAGAGAGAACCTTTTTCATTTTTAAAGCAATAATCTCAAGATAAAATATCATGGAAGCCTTAAAACTTGCCCCAAGCGATGATTGTCCATCTGTTTTACTTGACAAAGACAATAGTACATTTAAAATTTCAGGAAAATCTCTCCCCGAAGATGTGATCAAATTTTATCAGCCTCTGATTGATTGGCTGGAGGAGTACAAGACCTCCCCTCTCGAAAAAACTATCTTCGATTTCAAATTAATGTATTTCAATACAGCTTCTTCTAAGCTAATTTTGGATATACTTCTGATACTTGAAGAGATCAAAGAGG
Organism: Bacteroidales bacterium; assembly: GCA_030589895.1. Lineage (GTDB taxonomy): Bacteria > Bacteroidota > Bacteroidia > Bacteroidales > JAUUZQ01. The sequence continues at coordinate 689 of JAUUZQ010000157.1, read as the reverse complement.
GTGGTCGTGATATTCTTATCCGCTGGCACTCTCTCTCAAATGATGAAGATATGCAGGAGGCCGGTGAAGAGTATGCTGATATGGTGGAAGTAGATTTTGAATACCTTACCTACGATATGTAACTTTTCAATTAAATGAGTGAAGAGATCCTAAGGGCATTGATGGAGCTGTTCGCCATTATCATCAAACAGGATGGCGGATTAACTGAGCAGGAGAAAGAGTATGTCCAACAGTTTCTTGTGCAGCAAATCGGTGTTGAATCTGCAGAAGAGTATTTCAATTTATTCCTGGAAACTGCCACACCAAAAAGAAATACTGATCCGAAAAAGAAAAAGAACCTTACCTCCGTTCTTGATTCCGTTAAGATTCTCCGTATCGGGAATAAGATCAATAAAACCCTTAACCAGCAACAAAAGATTGTTGTTCTGGTAAGGGCATTTGAACTCATCAATACAGAATACAAGCTTACAGATCAACGGCTGAGTATTGTTAATACCCTGGCAGATGTCTTTAAGATCAGCAAGGAAGAGTACCAGAGTATTATTACTTTTATTACTGCAACAGACCAGAAATCTATTCGTAACAACAACACCCTGGTCATCTTTAAAGATCCTGTTATCAAAGCCGAAGACAATTATCTGCAGGCTACCGGAATAGACAAAGAAATCTATGTGCTGAGAATTCCATCG
>JAUUZQ010000039.1 GCA_030589895.1 Bacteroidales bacterium | reverse complement strand
TTCAGGAAAACCATCTTATCTATGCATACGAAATACAAGTTCCCTTTTATTTAAAATGGTGGTTTTATGTCTTGGTTTTTCTTTTTCTGGCTGCCACATTTTTTATGATTATCAGGTATAGAGAGCGGACATTGAGGAAGCGCAATATCGTTTTAGAAGATACTGTGCAAAAGAGGACTCTGTTACTTTCATGGCAAAAGGACCAAATTGAAGAACAAAGCGATATTATTGAAAGGAAGAACAAAGATATTACGGATAGTATCAGGGCAGCAAAATATATCCAGGATGCAGTACTTCCCCCAGAGCAAGTCCTGAATTCCATCTTCAATGATTCCTTTATTATCTACTGGCCAAAAGACATCGTAAGCGGAGACTTTTATTGGATCAAGCAAAGAAAAAAAGACATATTGATACTCGCTGCAGATTGTACCGGACACGGTGTTCCCGGAGCATTTATGAGCTTGCTGGGAATTTCCTTTCTGAATAATATGGTTGATGAGTCATGTAATGATTCGCCCGCTGATATTTTAAATAAATTACGGAGCGAAATTATTAAATCTTTAAACCAAAAAGGAGAGGAAGATACGATGAGGAGTGGGATGGATGCGGCTTTGCTTGCAATCAATAAAGAAACATTATCTATTGAATATTCCGGGGCTTACAATCCTTTAATCCTTATACGGAACAAAGAATTAATCGAGTTTAAGGCCGATAAAATGCCCATTGGATATCACGATGTTATGGAGCCATTTACAAACCATTTTATGCAATTACAAAATGGAGATCAACTATATTTCTTTTCGGATGGATTTGCTGATCAGTTTGGTGGTCCGCAAGGTAAAAAAATAAAAAGAGGTAAGTTTTACAACTGGTTACTGGAGATCGAGGGATTGCCTTTTAACGAACAAAGCGAAATGCTCGAAAGAAAATTTAACGAATGGAAAGGCGAAACTTTCAGAGTAGATGATGTTGTCCTGATTGGGATTAAAGTATAGATACTATTTAATCAGTGGAGGGTAGGTGAATTGTATCTCTGCTTTTTGCCGGAAGATAAGAAACCTGGCTAGTTTAGGGGTAATTGGAAAATACGCCTTGCCAAGGGACAGGATGGTCTAATCCAAAGTAATTATAACAATTTGAAGAATTTTGGCTCCCCAGAATATTGCAAGCGAGTTTCCATATATAGAAACTTTTTCATACATTTGTACAATCAATACATATATATTTAATGACAGAGTATTTTGAAGTTTTGCTTTCTAATGAAACAGAAGTTTTTCTTGATGGTTTAGATGAGAAAGTCAGAAAAAAGATATTGTACAATATTGATAAGGCCAAATACATATTAGATCCAAAGCTTTTCAAAAAATTAACAAATGAAATATGGGAATTTAGAACGAAATACGGAGGATTAGATTACAGATTATTCGCCTTTTGGGATAAAAGAGATGGCAAGAATACTCTTGTAATTGCTACTTATGGATTTATTAAAAAGACTCAAAAAACACCTAAGGCTGATATTGCAAAAGCGACGTCGATCAGGAAATATTATTTCAATAAAAATAAGTAGTTATGAAAACAGATAATGTACAATTCAAAAAGCTCGATAATATTAAGGATAAGTATCTAGGTAAAATTGGCACTGAAGAAAGGGATCAATATGAGTTTGAGTTAAAACTTGATATCCTTGGTGAAATGATTAAGCAAACCAGAAAGGAAAGAAACTTAACCCAGGAGCAACTTGGAGAACTAGTGGGTGTGAAAAAATCTGAGATTTCAAAACTCGAAAAAAATGCTCGCAACATGACGATTAGTACAGTCCTAAAGGTATTTAGAGCAATGAAAGCAAATGTTAAGTTTATGGTTAAACTTGATGATAATGAACTAAACGTTGCATAAATCACTGCATACAACCTAAGACAATGAAGTCAATGGTGTCCATCATGTGCTCTCTAAGATTCGAACCAGATCATTGTTGATATATACATTTTCATTACCAATATGCTTTAATTCCAATACTTGGATATTGCATAGCTGGTCCAGATATTTCCTTGCTGTATTCCTGCTTTTGATCTTATCGTTGATGAGATGAATCGCTTTTATGTAAGGTTGTGTAAAAATGGCTTCTATGACCGCGAAATCGAGATTCGGGATGTGTTTTTCAATATGAGATCGGGTAGCCTCAAATTGCTGTGTGATTTCTTCAATTTTCATCACTGTGTAATTAGCAGTTTCATCTACGGCAGTTAGCATATATAGCAGCCATCTTTTCCAGTCTCCACGACTGGATACTCCATTTAGATAGTGATAATAACTGTCCTTGTTATTGATGATATATTTACTCAGATAGAGTATGGGCTGACTCAGTAAGTCTTTATTCATCAGAATCAGGGTATTCAGTATTCTTCCTGTTCTGCCATTGCCATCAGGAAATGGATGTATGGCTTCAAACTGATAATGTCCAATTGCCATCTTTAAGAGCGGATCGAGATTGTATTTTCCGTCATCATTGACAAAAGCTAAAAAATTATTCAGTAGTTCTTTCAGGATATCATCACCTTTTGGAGGAGTGTAAACGACTTCTCCGCTTGTGATACTTTTACCTTCCTTTATTATCCTGACATTCGAATGCTCTGATCTGATTCCTGTCTGAGTTTGCTTAATATTCTGATATATCTGAATGATGGTATCAAGATCAATGCGTTCATGCTTCTTTATATGATCGATTCCTGTCCATAGAGATTCCCGATACCTGAGTACTTCTTTTGCAGCGGGAGAGATCGCTGTGTCTGTGGTGGAAATAGCTTTATACAATTCATCATCTGTTGTAAAAATATTCTCAATCTCAGAACTTGATTTGGCTTCCTGCAAGGAGATCGTATTTACCAGCATCAGTGGATTTGGTATTTTTTTTGAAATTCCATCAAGTATACCCAATGATCTGTGTGCTTTTGCCAATAACAGCAGAACCTCCTTGTCGAAGATTTCATCATCCTCTGGAGGCAAAAGAGGAAGTTGGTTAAATGGTGTTGTTCTTTTAAAGGTCATCAATGTAATAATTCGTTTGCACAAAAATATGCAAAATTTGTGCAAACAACGATTTTTCTGTCAAAAAAGCTTTGCTTTAACATCCGTTCGCACAAAAAAATTAAATATTTGGGCAAGTAGCGTTTTCCCTGTCAAATTCTACAAAAAATAGGATGAAATTGGATAATGGATTTTTTAAGGTTAGGTTTGATCGCCTAACTTTGCGTCAGCAGGAATATGCTATTGCAATGGCAAAAGTAGAAAAGCTTCCTGCAAAATCTGGAGATATTGCCAAAACACTCAATATATCTGTTAAAAAAGCTGCTCCTATTAGAGCTGAATTAATAAAAAAAGAAATTGCTTACAGATCGGAATTTGGCAAAACAACTTTTTCTGTACCAAAATTTGATAAATATTTAAGAAGAGCAGAGAAATTTAGTTCAGTATAAAAAAATCTTTAAATTTTCCATAAAGGAATTGACAGACGGAAAGGAATTGTTACTATAGTTTATAATTCTGCATCCAATTCATATTATCTAACATCTGCCAATGAAACTCGATTATTGGTAAATGTTAGATATAAAGATTAGGAAAGGATTTTAAGAATTCCCTTAAACTGTTCAGCAATTTCTTTCTCATCAGGAAACTCTCCATGCACCAAATCCTTAAAATCAGCATTATAAGTTAGCTTCACCTCTGCCCAGATCTCATCAAAAGATTTAAATATTGGAGATTCTTTGAAATCTGAATTAAGCCAATTCTCAGGATCCTTAAACTTTCCTTTGTCCTCTTCAAGCATCTCTTTGAACCTTTCCGGGAAATCATTTGACTCAATAAATTCTTTGCACTCTTTTGATTTACTTAGAAAATAGATGTCATAAAAATGCCTGACTTTCTTTTTTAGTCTACCAACTCCATCATCATAAAATGACAAGCGGATGACAGATAAGATCTTCTCGATAAGCGTGGATTCCGGAATAAGAACATTTAGTTCAAATTTCTCCAATCCGAACTCTACAATCCTTTCATTTTGATCAGTTTCTATGAAAAACTGTGCAATAAGAGAATTTGCAGTCTCTGCCTTATAAGGAACAGGATTAGCCAATGAATTAATTTCTAATATCAATTTATCCTGAATACCTGATTCAGATGCTGAATCTACATGTTTAGAGTATTCATATGCTGTTTTACGAAATTTGGTTTGTTTGCTTGTAACCTCCTTGATATTAACCTCATTGAATCCTTCCGAAAGGTGCTTTTCAACTTTACGTATTAAATTCCTTAAATAAGTTTCAGTTTGATCATCCAACTTAATAATTGCAAGATCAACATCCTCCGAGAATCTGTCAATAAGGTTATAGACTTTTGATAAGGAAGTCCCTCCTTTAAAAACTACTTCATTCTTGTATTCAGATTCGGAAAGTCTCTTAAGAAAAAAAGTTACCCAATAGTCTTTCTCTACGAAAACTTCTCTTCTATTAAGATGATCACTTGCAGCCCGGATAGCATTCCGGAATGTGTCTAATTTTTCATGTAATATCATACTATTCTCCATTTATCTTTTTCTGCAAGTACTTCATCCTTGATGCCTATTTCAAAGACAGTGACAGGATTAAGTGACTTGTATAATGAATAGGTGATATCGATATCAGATATCTGGTCAAGAATTGCCCCGGTCAATGCCCTGGTTCCCGGATTATACTTTAACGCATATTTGGCAAACAATAATTGATCAGTCTTTGAGTATTCTTGAATAATTGAAATAATTCTCTGACAGGAATGCGACTTGTCTGAATCAGAAATTCGTTTAATAAAACGAATAGCATCCAGTATCTGCAGTTTATTGATATTCTCATTTGTTATTGTATTCTTTTGTTTAATAAATCGGATAGAATACTTACCCCGTTTTCTGGGTTTTCTGTTCACATTCGTTCCGATAAGAATAGTGTTGGATACCTGTGTGGTTAATCCCAGTTTATTATATACACTAACTCCAGTAATATAGCCTATGATTTTATTGTCCTTCTCAAGCAGGTCTTTTACCACTTGGTATTCCGGGGGCCGTAGAAGTCCAAATTCGCTTCTTTCAGGTTTATAGAACTGTCCTTTAGAAAGACGAATAATCTTACCTGAAGCGACTAAACGACTCAATGCTTTTTTCAATGCATCTGTCTTATTCACCGGTAAATTAAAAACATCATAGGTGAAAACATATCCGGTTTTAAGTCGATTAATCTTATTTATAACTATATCAGATACCTTCATCAATTTATACATTTTGAGCAAATATATAAAATGTCACGTTTTTACCGGCATAAACGTGACTTTAATATAGAGTAAATATCTTTGTCTATCTAAAATCAGGAGGGATTTTAATCAGAAATAGTGTAGATTTCAATTGAAAAGTGTACAGGTATTTCAATCGAAAAGTGTCCAGTTTTGTATTAATATTTACAATATTTACTCTAGCTTTAGAAATCTATTCATCGAACACGGTTGCCTATTATACTTCATTCCTCTTAGATATTTTTTAACGTAAATGAAATGGATTAATATATGATTATACAATACGCATCTGACTTGCATATTGAATTCCCTGAAAACAGGGATTTTCTTGCCCAAAATCCTATTAAACCTGTTGGGGATGTATTGGTGTTGGCAGGTGATATTGTCCCTTTTGCTGTAATGGATAAATACTCTGATTTTTTTAAATACTTATCTGACCATTTTAAAATTACATATTGGATTCCAGGGAATCATGAATATTACTATTCAGATTTGGCAGATAGATATGGTAGTATTTGCGAAAAAGTATTTGATAATGTTTTTCTCGTAAACAATACAGCCATACAATATGAAAATGTAAGTTTTATTTTCTCTACACTCTGGTCAAAAATTAGCATATCAAATCAGTTGCAAATTGAAAATGGTATGAGCGATTTTCAGGTAATTAAAATTAATGGAAATCGGTTTACATCATTTGAATATAATGCACTGCATAATGAAAGTCTTCTCTTTTTGGAACAGGCCCTACTTCAGGGTAATAATATTAAAACAGTTGTAGCAACACATCATGTGCCTACTTTCATGAACTATCCGAGAAAGTATAAGAACGATTTATTAAATGAGGCTTTTGCTGTTGAGTTGTTCAGCCTGATCGAAAACAGTGGTCCTGACTTCTGGATCTATGGCCATAACCACACTAATTCTCCTGACTTTACGATAGGGAAAACCCAGATTTGCACTAATCAGCTGGGGTATCTTAAATATGAAGAACAGATTGGATTTAATAGTAGAAAAACATTCAATATTTAGATCAAAGCATTGAACAACAAGATAATTGCATTTTATTTGCATAATTGCATGATAAGCGCAATGATGCAGATAGTGTGCAATTATGAAAATTATGTAGCATAAATTGATCGGGATGGATGAGCTTATTTATTAATCATTAGTTTCATATATACTCTGTAAGAGGGCTTTTCCTGTTGCGGTATTGAAGTATTTTTCACGAATACCTGCAAGCATACTTTTATTCATTTCATCTTCAAAAATATTTACCAGGAAGTCGGCTTCTACAAGGATTTGAAAATCCAGTCCCTCAATTTTCGAATAGGAATGATGATTGCCAATTAAATAGCAAACTCTCTCAATAATCTCCGGCTTCACTTCTAATTTCTCAAGCATTTCCCTGGCAATGGGAGAACCTTCAATTTCAATGGAATCTGCTTTCGTAGTCTCGGTTCTGCATATTGTACTTGCGACTCCATATACTTTCTGGGCATGATTAATTCTTAGAATGTCCTTTCTACCTTTAAATCATTCTTTCAAGTGCAATTCTTTTCCTCTGGTCAAAAAAATGTATGAAAATCAAGGTGTAAATTGTACTTTACTTCTCCTAAAACCCTGTAAAAAGGGAACCCACCCATAGCAATTATATTAGTTTTCCATTTGAGAAAGCCTTTCTAACTTATTGAAAAAGAGAAGGAACAGGTATCCCAAATGAAGCAATAATAGTTAGCGATAATACAGAATAAAAATCAATTTTAAACAGATGAACCATCCATTTCGAATTACTTCAACACACAAAGAGTTGACTATAATGGATGGTTAGCTTCGCTGAGCCCTTCGGGGTTCATGTGACCAATAAAAATCAATTATAAAGACATGAAAAAGCAATTTATTTTACTTTTCACATTGGTTATTATACCCTTTGTCCTTGTTGCACAGACCAATATCGGTGGAACAATCAACAATAATATGACATTAACAGCTGCAAACAGCCCTTACATCGTTACGAGCCACTTCATTGTTAGTGCAGGGGTAACCTTAACTGTTGAATCTGGTGTTGAAATGAAGTTTAACGCTGGGATATACCTTCATGTAGTTGGTACTCTTGTAGCAAACAGTGCCACTTTTACAGCCAATGAAAGTACCGTGAAGGGATTCTGGGACGGGATTTATGTCTCCTATGAAGGTTATGCTGACTTCGGTTTGGTAACACTGAATAATTGTATCATTGAATATGCAAAGACGCTGTATGTCCGAAAAGGAGAATTAATCCTGACAAACAATACTACAATCAATAATTTCAGTAGCTATGGTGTAGATGTTTACACAGCTGGAACATTGAGTATTGATGCTACTACAATTCAAAATTGTACTTATCCTGTTTATTTCAGAGATCGCAGTGGAAACGGCCATTGGACCGTAGGCAGTGGCGTTGACCTTACCGGTAATACCAATGATTATGTCTTTATCGACTTCAGGGACGTTAATACTGATTTTACCTTGCCTGATGCGGGTATTCCCTATTATTATAATTCTGAATTGCGGATTACAGGGACAGGAACCTTAAGAATTGATCCCGGCGTTAGTTTGCTGGGAAATACGAATGCATATGTGGCTGTCTATGGTAAGATCAAAGCCAATGGAACTGTAGCCGAACCCATCTCATTCAGCAATGAACCTTCCTCTTCCCACTGGAGAGGTCTCAATTTTTTTGATGCGGCTATTGACACCGCCTGCGTGCTGACCTATTGCAATTTTACCGGGGCCAACTATACCTATTCTAATTACCGCCCCTATGAGATACCATATACTGCGGTAGAAATTATGCAAAGCTCCCCAACATTTAATAATTGCGGGTTTTCAAACAACCGCTACAATCTGGTCGTTACCGGAACAAGTTTTCCCACATTTAATGACTGCGATTTCATGGCATCCAACTTAGTGGCAAAACAGACCCTGAATGTAAATATCGATCTGAATGCCTCGCCGGTTTTCAATGCTAGTTCTATCGATTTTAATACCAGTGAAGGAAGGGCGATAGGGATCATCGGATCAACGGTTTATGATGATGCACACATGAAGCACCAATCATTTACAGATCTGGACAGCATCACATTCACCTTGCATGGACAGGTGATTATTCATGATACAGCCTCCCTGGTTATTGATCCGGGCATTGTTATCAAATGTACTGCAAACACTAATTATTTATACGCCTATGGTACTTTGAATGGTGTCGGAACGGAAGGCAATCCCATTGTTTTTACCCACATGAATGATGATGATTTCGGAAATCCTGTGGATACATACAACGACGGAACCACATCTATTACAAGCTCTTCATCGGGAAGAGTAATACTAAACAGCCCGCATGCCTCAAACATTGAATATTGGAAGGTGCTCTATGGTGGATATAACAGTTCGAATTATGCAATCACAGCATACTTTAATAGCATTGTAAAAAATTGTGAGATAGCTTACAGCCACCGGGGCATAATTTTCTCAGGGGATGCCCAGCTCATTAATAACTCCCTGGAGAATATCGCAACATATCCTTTCTCCCGTCGCATGAACGCTGGTTCACCCGTATTAATAGGAAATACAGTTGCTAACGTCGGACATCTTGGAATTTATGTTTATAGTTTTATGGATGGAGCATATTCCATAGAAGGTATGGATATTGGTGCCAATACAAATGTCGCTTACATCATTGATAATAACCTTTCGATTCCTGTTGCCGCAGATATAACTATCCAAGCGGGTACGGTATTCAAATTCGGTAATTACTATGGCAAGCTCTCTATCAGGGGAGGACTTAAGGCTGAAGGATTAAAAAATAACAAGATCATATTTACATCCCTCTATGATAATTCTGCAGCAGGGAATACAAATTATAACGGAGGAGTTGACCCAACCGGCTATAAATGGGATGGCATGGAGTTTTTTGATTCATCCGATGATGATCTGAACATACTGAAGAACTGCGAAGTCAGGTATGTGAGAAACAGCGTGAGGATGACCAGTTGTAAGCTTGTTATGGACTCTGTCCTTCTCAATTTTTCAGATAACTATGCAGTCTCGATTTATGGCAGTGCAAACCCCGAAATAAGCAATTGTGCCTTTAACAACCTTAAAGCTGCCCCTGTCCACATGGATATGTTTTCCAATCCCACATTTTCAGGAAACTCCATTGCAAATGTGACCCATGTGGGAATTAGTATTAATGGTGGAACCATCAGCGGAAACGTGCCTGTAAGAAGTTTCGCAGGATATGACTCTATCACCTATCTGATTTTTCAAACTATCAGGGTGGATGATCAGTTAACGATACCGGCAGGCATAACATTCAAGGGCAGCGGTTCTGCATACTTTGATATTTACGGCACTTTTAATGTCCAGGGAACAGCTGAAAAACCTGTTATTTTCACCTCCCTCCAGGATGATAGCTATGGAAAACCCGGGGATACAGAACAAAATGGACAGGGTTCCATTACAAAGAATGGGAACCGACTGGTATTCAGAGATCTCTCGGATGACAACAGTGTAGTCGACCATGGCGTGTTCCGCTATTCTTACGATTATTCCATTTATACGGCAAGTGCTTCTCCAACTATTTCAAATTCAACATTCTATAATACAAACCGCTGTGGCCTGTACATGGTCGGAGCAAGTGCGCCAGTTGTTAATCAAAACACTTTTGATGATCTTCAGTATCCGATCTTAACCTCCCTGATGACCTTCGTGGGAAGTCACACAGGCAATGTTCTGTCAGGAACAACCGCCAGGGGAATCTATATAATTGACAATGAAACATTGGCCCAGAATTACACCATTTCCAAAAGGAGTTTTGCGGGTATCGATAATATACCCTACGTATTTAACCGTTACAATGTGGGAACCAGCGCCATTTTAAGTATTGATCCTGGTGTGGTCTGTAAATTCATACAGAATGGTTACTTGAATATCAGGAACGGTTTAATAGCTGATGGGGGAAGTACGCCAGACAGTGCCATTGTGTTTACTTCAGACAGGGACGATTTCTATGGAGGGGACACATACAACGATGGCGATGCGAACCTGGCAAGCAGAAACTGGTGGCAGGGAATATACTTCCTTGAGGAATCGATCGATGCATCCTGTTTCCTCGACAATTGTATCATAAAAAACGGATCTTATGTAGCCAGCAATGGTACATCCATTTCTAATCGCGGAAGCCTTACTTTGAATAACTCTTCTCCAAGCATACAAAATTGTCTCTTTGAGAGTAATCATCGGGCCATCATTATTCGAAATACATCTCTTCCGTACATTTCGAATTGTGATTTTGTTGATACGGATCCTACCTATGGATATGCTGTTTGGAACGAAACAGGCACGGTGACAGTTACAGCTGAAAATTGCTGGTGGAACGATATCACGGGTCCTTACAATGCCACACTTAATCCTGACGGCCTGGGTGAAAGGGTCTCTGATAATGTGGATTTCACACCATGGATAGCCCAGACTGCAAAACCAATCATGGGTGATGTTAGTCTCAATGGAGAAGTGATGCCTTATGATGCATCCCTTGTTTTACAAGCTTCAGTAGGAAATATAACGCTGGAAGCAAAACAAGAGGCTGTTGCCGATGTTTCCGGTGATGGCAGCGTATCAAGTTTTGATGCATCACTGATCCTTCAGTATTCAATAGGGCTGATCACCAGCTTTGATCAATCCGCCAAGAAATCTGCTGCCTCAGGGAATGAGCTTATCGTTTCCGCTCCGGCAGACTACCAGGCTTCTTCAGACTCACGTTTTGAGATCCCGGTTTCACTTTCCACACCTTCCGATGTGAAGGCTCTGGATCTTATTTTATCAATAAATCAGTATCACCTGAAATTTATCGGGCTGAACAGTGAAGAGCTGCCAACAGATATCATGGTGGCTTCCGGCTATAAGGAGAGTACAGGAATGCTCAAAATAGCAATAACATCTGCCTATGACCTGGATCTGAACCTTCATGAGCTGGGATTGATTTTTGAAATAATGGATCCTTTGATTGAAGCGTCAGATATTGAACTCCTTAAATTGCTTGCCAATGAAACTGAGTTTAGTGAATCCCTCTTCATGGTCCATGTTGAAAGCGAAAGCAATATAAGCGGACTGCCTGATGCTTTTGAAATTTCATCGCTGCGAATATACAGCCTTGATGAAATGCTCTTCGCAGATCTCAACCTTCTTTCTGAGCAATCACAACTGACCCTTTCTGTGCATGATTTGACCGGAAGGTTAACGAACAAGATGATCATAGAGAACCCGCAAATCGGACGAAATCAATTCTCATTCAAGACCGAAGTTAATGGGGAATGGAAACCTGCGAAGATATACCTGGTAACAATCAGGGGCGATGAATTTGTTGTAAGGCGTAAACTTGTTTTAAGATAGACAATCAGACCCATGAGTAAATTCCTTCGTCATAAAACTATAGTTGCCGGATTCATCCTTGCATTGATGCTGGGGTGGGGTGGGAGCCTGGCAGCACAGACCACAGCTATTGGATTCAAACTTTCTGGTGCCTCGATTATTGAGAAAGATACTTTTGTCGTTGCATTGAGTGCTGACTCAATCTTAACTGGAAGATCTGTCTTTGCTTACAGGTTTTACATTAGCTACTCTCCGACTTACTTTGAGTTTATAGGTGTAGATGGCATTACAGGCCTCCTTTCAGATTGGGGAACACCTGTCATGAATAGTTCAAATGACGGAGTATTAATCATGGCAGGGGCCGGAACTGAAGCTCTTGCAGGATCCGGTGAAATGATCTACCTGAAATTCAGGTCCAAACGCCCGGGGAATGCTTATATTTCCTTTAACACAAGTGAAAGTAATCTGAATGAGGGAAATCCATCTTCAATTTATACCAACGCTTATATCTCCGCTGCTGCAAGGTCTTATCCGAATATATATCCCGACTATGCCTCTATGTTTATTGGTGACGAGGTGCAGATGAATGTATCGGGAGGACAGGAACCTTATGTGTATTCCACGGATGACCCCGGGGTTGCCCAGATTACCGATGTCAGCAGGGTCAGGGCGACAGGACCCGGAACGACGAAGATCTTGGTAACAGATGGAAATGGAGAAGTATCAACAAGCACTGGCCTGTTCGACGTAAGAGCCATCAGGATGGACATTGAAGAGCTCTCTGTATGGCCGGCAGATACATTTTATATACCTGTCAAATTAGAACTTGCTCCGGGTACAACAGTGTATTCCGGACGATTTGACCTGGCTCATAGCACCGGTCTGGCAGGCCTTGAGATGGATATCGTAGCCGGTGACTTCTCTGTGCTCATCGAGAAACATGTAAAAAGTGGCAGGATGATTGTCTCTTTTGCATCTACATCAGGAATTACAGGCAATGGTGTCTTATGCTACCTCTCCTTCAGAGCCAATTACAGCGGCAATCAATATATTCGTTTTGAGAACATGCGATTTAACGAAACCTTGCTTGCCTGGACGGCCAAGTCGACCTATTATATCAATGTAAAATCGCTTCCTGTCCTGAGTATATCACCCAATTCCGGGACCCTGATGTGGGGAGATATATTGAAAATTAATGTCTATAACGGAACGGCACCCTATACCTGGTCCGTTTCAAATCCTTCACTGGCTTCCATTGATCTCCAGGGAAACCTGACTACCATTACAGGGGGAGAAGTACGCGTGACTGCCACGGATGCCAACGGGGCGACGAAGACAAGCGGACTGTTTATCATCACTGATCACCATGTGTCAATTTATTCAACAGATGGCACACTTGATGCTGAAACGCGTGTTCCTCTCCTCACTTCCTCACTTCCATCGGGAAAAGTGATCTTTGGATATAAAGCTGGTATAAGTTTCAATGATACAGATCTTGATTTTATCAGGGCTGAAGCCGTAAGCGGCGGTGGACTTATTGAATCAACACAGTCGGGGAACACAGTCGAGGTGGCTGGCGCCTTAAGTGAGGGTGTCAGTTCGGGGATCGTTGGATTCCTGGTTTTTCAGATAAAGAGTAACCTGGCACTTGACGCAAGCACTACGGTATCTTTGAACTCATTTTCTGCCAATGAAAATAGCCTCTATTCCACACTGGAAAATGGAACGGTTCACAGGGTCGAGCAGACAAGCTATCGCCCCGTGGCTAATGCAGGACTCAATTTTTCAATGGAAGAGGGAAGTACAGGTCAGCTGGATGGGAGGGCCTCTTTTGACCTTGATAATGATCCCTTGACTTATCGTTGGAGAGCCCCCGAAGGCTTGGTTCTGAACGATTCTACCTCAGCCACTCCCGGGTTTATAGCACCCTATGTTTCTGAAAGCACAGTGTTTACCATAAGTCTCATTGTCAACGATGGTCAGGATGACTCCGATCCATCAGAGGTGAATCTTACAGTGCTTCAGGTAAATTTAAAGCCTGAGGCCGATGCAGGTGCGGATCTTAATTTTGTAGAGGGAAGCTCCGTCTCGCTGGATGGAAGCAAGTCCTTTGATCCCGATGGTGATGCCATCTCCTTCACCTGGAGCTCGCTTGACGGCATCATCCTGTTCAATGCCGCCAGCGTAAGCCCCTCCCTTATCCTGCCCCAGGTAGCAGCGAATACAAGCTATCGTTTTACGCTGCTTGTTAACGATGGATCATTGAGCTCCTCTAGGGATACTGTTACCATCACGGCAATCCAGGTTAATAAAAGACCAGTTGCATTTGCAGGAGGCGATTTTAGTATCGATGAGAAGGAAGAGTGGACACTGGACGGTTCACTTTCATTTGATGCCGATAACGATCCGCTGAGCTATCTTTGGACTCCGCCACCGGGGATTTCGCTCTCTTCCAATTCCATAGCGAAACCGACATTTACAGCTCCCTCGGTGCTCCGCGATTCAGTTTTGATATTTGAACTGCTTGTAAATGATGGCTCAAGAGATTCCGATCCTGACTTCGTTCAGGCCACCATCATCAACCTGGATTCACTGAGTATGGAAACCCTGATTGAAAACGTTGCCATGACGGAGCTGGATTCCTTTTCCATAGATACTACCCTTGCTAATGTTACACTTTATGTTTCCTATGGATTGGATACACGCTCTCTTGCACCGGATTTAATCCTTTCACGCGGGGCTTCTGTATTTCCCGCGAGTGCTGGTTCTCACGATTTTTCTTTGCCTGTGTATTACAATGTCACTGCGGAAGATGGTGTTACAGTCAGGATGTGGAAAGTGGAGGTGTTTCGTCCGGAAAAAATTGTAGAAAGGACACTAATTTCAGGATGGAACTGGGTTTCACTGAATGTTCAGCCTCCTGATATGGACATAAACACACTATTCTCCAGCCTTACTTTAAGCGATCTTGACTATCTGAAATCACCGGAGTATTCTTCCGTTTACTACGCCGCAACGGGATGGTTCGGAAACCTGGGTGTTTTTCCACATAATCGCATGGTGAAATTCAATAAAAGCATTGCTGAGGACTTGCTGATTGAAGGATTGGAGATTAATCCTTCTATAACACCTGTTCCTCTTGCAGTGGGATGGAACGATATTGCCTATTTGCTGAAATCAAATGCGCATATTGACCTGGCCATTGAGACCAGCTCTATCCCTCAGGGAGATGTCCTGCTGAAAGGATCGGCCAGTTCAGCATTGTATTACGCAGGCACAGGTTGGGTTGGCGACCTGGATTCGCTTAAAGTACTCCACGGTTATAAAATGAATGTGCAATCTTCAGGGAACTTGTTGTATAATCCTTCCGGTGCAGCACGAAAAAGCATCTCCACGGCCACATATAGCCATAAGCACTTGCTTCAGGAATATCAGCTATCCCCTGAAAATTTCGAGCATTCTGCTACGCTGATTGCCGGGATTTCCTCAGAGGATGGAAAGCAATTTATTGATGAAAGCACCTTGATTATTGCTTACCACGGGGATGAGGTTCGTGGTATTGCCAGTGCACGCTACATTCCTCCCCTCGATAAATACCTGTTTATACTCACTTATTTTTCCAATGAAGAGGAAGAGCTGATTTCATTCAATATAAAATTATTATCAGATGATATTGAGTACAGTACGGATCTGATGTTGAACTTCCGGCCGGATGATATTACCGGTGAGGCCTATTCTCCCCATGAACTGGTGGCGAATGATCTGGTGCTGAAGCTCAGGGATATAAACAGCATAAGGATATCCATCTTTCCTAATCCTGTGTCGGACCATTTGACACTCACCTCTTCAATACCCGTGGAAGAGATAAGGGTGTATGATATGACAGGGAAAAAGGTGCTGGGAGGCATCAGGGCAGATCATAAGATAAGGATCTCCATGCAAGATTTTGCTCCCGGGATATATACCCTGGAAGCAGTTACAGATGAAGAAGTTATTGTTCGAAAAATAATCAAAACTTCATATTAAAATTTGATAAAAGAGATCTATGAAGCAGAAGATACATACATATAAGGCATTGTCAGTGATTCTTTTTAATGCATTGTCAGAGATTCTTTCATTGCTGAGGCCTTCCCGGAAATTTACAAGAGCCATGACACTCTTTGTCCTCGTCCTGATGAATGTCACTTTCCTTGCAAATGCGCAACTCCAGGTTCCGGCAATTCCCTCAAATGCACAATTGTCTAACCAGTTTGAATATAGCGCTGAATATATATACAGGGTGAATTTAGACGGGAGTTATCTTGAAGATGGAACCATTGTTGCCTATATAAACGGACAAATCCGGGGAGCGCAATCTGCTTCTGTGATGTTTCCTCCTACCGGACTCATTGAGTTTAAGGTGCGTGTGTATAGCGACACTCCATCCGGAGATGAGATTACTTTCAAATATTATGATATTTTCCAGGAAAAGATTTATGAAATTTCAGAAACAGAATTATTTGTAGCCGATCATGTTCCTGATTACTATACACCCACCATACTGAATGCCGTTTGCGGTACTCCCGGCAAAGCCACAGGATTACTGCCGGAAGATCAGGCCATGGGTCAGAATGCTACGGTGGATCTCTTCTGGCAACCTTCGGATAATACGCTCCATTATAGTTTATTCCTATGGAAGACGGGAGATCCCATTCCGACAAACCCTTACATTGGATCCATTTTCAACACTTCTGTCCGGGTGTATAATTTGGTATATGGAGAAAGCTATAACTGGTTCGTCCTGTCTGTAAATCAGTGCCTCCAGGATACAAGTATCACACATACTTTTACTGTAAGGGAGCTTTCTGATCTTATCATGACAGAAATATCGCTTCCGGATACCATCATTTCAGCTACTCCTTTCGATGTGAATTATACCATAAATAACCAGGGTCCCGGATCGACTTCAATAACATCCTGGCTTGATGCCTTTTACCTCTCTACAGATAATACCTACTCAGGAGACGATCGCTTCCTGGGACAAATTGAACGGAAGCAAGCCCTGGCACCGGATGGCAGTTACCAGCAATCCATTAGCCTTTCCATCCCTACAGAATATTCCGGTAACTACTATTTGATTGGCTTGACAGACCGGTTGAACCACATCCCTGAGATTGATAATAATAACAATACCAGTCAGCAACAGCCGGATATTTTTGTGATTGAAAAACCATTGCCCGATGTTGAAGTAAGTGGGATTACTCCGGATAAGTATATTTATGAACCAGGCGAGGCGATTGCTGTTTCCTGGCAGGTTCAGAATATTGGAGATGCAGCGGCAGTCGGAGGATGGACAGAAAAAGTTTCGATTGTCTCTCTTTCCGGAATCCGCGTGAATCTGGGTGTGACCCCTCAATATACAGAGGTGTTGGAAAAGAATGCTGGTATCGAAAGGAATTCCCAGTTCACACTTCCCGAAATAATTTCTTTCTCCGGGGAGGCCTATATCGAAGTAGATCTCATTCCTTCGCTTGAATTGCAGGAATACCCTGGAAATGAGGTGAATAATCATGCGGTTTCGACGAACAGGATAAACGTGCAGAGCAAACTGTATCTTAATATTCCTGCTTCTGCATCGGAAGATTACAGTGGTTTGCTGCGAAGTTATGTCACACGGAGCGGAAACTATACACAGGCACTGACGGTAAATCTTACAGCTTCTGAAGCGGGGCAGATCAATATCCCGGCATCGGTAACCATTCCGGAGCGAAGTTCTTCGGTACTCTTTAATATCACGATGGTGGATAATGCCATCCTGGACGGTTCGCGGGAGATTGAAATAGAAGTCACTGCATCAGGATATGTGTCACAGTCACACATTTTGAATGTGCTGGACAATGAAAATACAACACTAACATTATCCCTCGATAAAAATATTGCTTTTGAAGGAGATACACTGATACTGACCGTAAGCAGGGACCTGGTCACTTCCGATTCTGTGATTGTCTACCTCTCAACAAGCTTTTCTTCACAGTGGTCCTTTCCATCTCAGTTAGTTATAGATGGAGGTCTTGAGTCAGCGCAGGTCGCAGTGGCCGTTGCCGATAATACCACCCCGGAACTGAATCAAGAAGTTAATATCGCAGCAAGGGCAGATGGGATGATTTCAGGCACTGTACTGGCAACCATAGTCGATGATGATATCCCGGAAATTGAATTTGAAATTCTTGCAGATTCGGTATCTGAAGGAGCGGGTCCTTATGCAACATGGGGTGTGATCCGCCGGGTTGGAACAGGCACAAGTTCTATCAGGGTAAACCTTTCCGCAGACATTTCGAATACGCTTTATTTTCCTGCTTCTGTCACGCTGGACCAGAATGTCAGTGAGAAGCAGTTTAATATCGGAGTGATTGATAATGCACAGGTTGATGGATACAGAACGGTTGAACTTACTGGAAAAATCTATATCTCTTCCTGTAATTGCACCACTACTCCCGATAACGGAGGTGTGGTAAACGCTACTTTAACAGTGGCTGACAATGATGGACCTGCGCTTACTGTTACGGTTAGTCCCGTTACCCTCAAGGAAGGGATTAGCAATGCAGGGACAATGACAATAAGCAGAAATACTTCTACCGGTGAGGCCTTAGACCTGACACTTTCATCCAGCGACATCACTGAGCTCACCATCCCTTCTTCTGCAATAATTCTTGTTGGACAAACCAGTGTTAGGGTATCCATGGACACCAAAGATGACCAGGTCGACGATGGCAGCCAAATGGTCACAGTACAGGCTGCAGCCACAGGCTTCTCAACTGGTTTTGCA
Source organism: Bacteroidales bacterium (assembly GCA_030589895.1). Taxonomy (GTDB): domain Bacteria; phylum Bacteroidota; class Bacteroidia; order Bacteroidales; genus JAUUZQ01. The sequence goes on along the minus strand of JAUUZQ010000039.1, from coordinate 13,847 downwards.
TGGGTGAATGTGACGGATATAAACAGGCCGGATCTGGAGATGAGTGATCTGGAACTTGCTGATAATACAGTAATTACAGGGAGGCAAATTGAGGTTCAGACCCTGATTCAGAACAATGGATATGGCAAGGCACCTTCAGGCGTAGCTGTTAATCTTTATCTTTCAGAAGATAATAGAATTGATGATAAAGACTCGGTGATATACCAGGGAACTCTGGCTGATCCGATTGATATAGGTCTCTCTTTTCAATTCCTGGATTTAATCACTGTACCCGGCATGACGGGCGATTATTACCTGATCGGGAAGGTGAATCCGGAAGCCACCGTTGCTGAATTGTTATACATCAATAATGAATCTACGCCTGTGCCGATAGAGATTATTCCTGATTATTCCGCCACAGCAATCGTAGATGAAGAATTCTTTACTGTCCCGGAAGCCTTAACTATTCATGGAGAGGCGGTATTAATTGACGGAAATACTGCTGCCAATGTAGCCCTGGATGTATATATCATTTCCGGAGGTGTAAGAAGGGTAATTGAGGTTTCCACAGATGAGACAGGAGGCTTCAGTACGATCTTTGAACCATATAGCTATGAATCGGGACACTATATTGTCGGGGCCTGCTACCCGGGACAGGGTCTTGATGAAGAGCAGGATGCTTTTGATATTCTCGGTATGGAGCGATCTTCGAGGGATCACCTGATCTGGAACATAAAAAAGAATGTTGTTGAAAGCGGAACCATCGGAATAAAAAACAGGAGCAATATCGACTTAACAGATATCACTTTTGAGGCATTGGAGATTCCGGATGGAGTTACATTTCTTGTTGATACCATCCCTGTGCTGCCCGGAAATAAAATTTCCGAATTCAATTTCACCATTCTTGGAGAGGTGATCACAGATGGTAGAAATTACATAGATGTTCCTGTGAGGGTGAACTCCGCAGAGGGAATCTCATTTGAATTTACGGCTTACTATTATTGCCAGGCACTTGGAAGTCACCTGGTGAGCCAGCCAGCCAGTATAAATACAAGCATTACCAAGGGGAAAACACGGTATTACGACCTGAAGATAATTAATGACGGAGCCGGAGAGACTGCTGAGCTCACTATAGATCTGCCTGACCTGGAGTGGATGTCACTGGCCAGTCCGGATTCCATAGAAACCATGCTCTCAGGAGATACAATAACCATTACTTTGCTCTTCACGCCCAATAGCGACATTCCATTAAACACACCACTGTCCGGAAGAATTGTAGTGCATAATACCAATGGAGATGACCTGGCAATTCCTTATCGTATTGAGGTGGTTTCGGAGGAAATCGGAGGTTTGCAGGTGGATGTTGTAGATGAATACACTTATTTTACAGAAGAAGCCCCGCATGTGCAAAATGCGCATGTCGTGGTTCGTCATCCTTACAGCGGTCAAATTGTTGCCGAGGGATTCACGAATACTTATGGGATATTTGAAGCAGACAGCCTGGCTGAAGGTACTTACACGATGACTGTTCAGGCTGAAAAGCATGAAGGATACCAGAATGCCATCATTATTGATCCCGGCAGGGTAAATGAGCAATCGGTATTCCTGGGTTTCCAGGCGATCACGTATACATGGGAGGTAGTCCCAACCGAAATTGAGGACACTTACGAGATCGAACTAGTGATGGAGTATGAAACCAATGTTCCCGCTCCGGTAGTTGTCATGGAAATGACTGATGTGATGCCACAGCTCTTTAACGATGAAACCTATACCTTCCTTGTAACGCTGACGAATCATGGCTTAATCACTGCGAAGGATGTGGACCTTAGTTTTCCGCAAGACGATCCTGAGTATGAATGGATAATTAGCTACACGAAGATGGACCTTTTGGCCAGGCAGGCCATTCAGATTCCGGTAACGATGCAAAGGAAAGGATCTGCAAAATCCACAGTCGGAAGTAAAAGCGGAGGCGGAGCCTGTTCAGATGTCGCAATCACCGTCTACGGATTTGAATGTGGTCCTGACAGACAATGGCGCCAAGCCGGTGCCTTATTTTCTTTTTCGGGCAGGGTATGTCCGGGTGGTACTCTTCCTGGTGGTGGCTCTCTGCCCGGTGGTGGAGGTTATGTTGGTCCCGGAGTTCCCGGAGATGACGGTAGTTCATCTATTGATCCTTATGAGGGTACGGTTTCTACATTATCACCTTCAACCGGCTGTGATCCATGTCTGATAAGCGTATTGTCAACAATAATTGGATGTTTAGGTGGGCCTATCGGGTCGGCAGCATCCTGTCTTTATGGATTTGCTGACGGTGATATTTCATTTATGGATGTAGGTAGTTGCTTGCCTGTTGTCGGTTGTACATTTGGTGTTGTTGGAACGATTCTGACCTGTTATGAATCGCCTCCTGCAGGCCTCATGAAAGGTGCTCTGAATGACATGGGAACTAAAGCCGCAATTTCTATACCTCCCATCATGAGACAGTCTGTATTAGAAATGGAATATGCCATATATAATAACAGAGCTGAAATAGCTTATCTTTCTGAGTATATGGGTAGTTTGGATTGGGAATCTAAAGAGAATTTCTGGGATTTTGCTGCCGGGGTTGATTCTGTGGTTACAAACAAGGTTCCATTTGATCAACAAACGATAGACAATGTGAGACAGGCGATGGTGGGTACTGACATCTCTGATGATGAGATTGATGCATTTGTTTCTTACTGGAACATGACCATGGAAGCATGGGGAAAGGGGATCATGAATCCTACAAATGAGTATCCAGACATGATTAGCCAGGACTCACTGGATAGTTATTATGCAAAGATGCAGGTGGCCCGCGATTACGCTTTCTCCCTTGCTTATCTCTCAGTAAGCGATATGCATAATAGTGCATATCAAACTCTTAAGGAAGAGGTTGAAGTTGGAAGATCATCTGTTTGCGCATCTGTTTCAATAAAGATTTCTCAGAAGCTGGTAATGACAAGAGAGGCTTTCGAAGGAACCTTAACAATCTTCAATGGACATACAACAACAGCCATGGAGGAGATTCAATTGAATATTGAAATATGGAATGAAAATGGAGAGTTATCCAATGACCTTTTTGAGATTGAAACCAAAGCACTTGATATTCTTACCGGTATTGACGGCACGGGTTCGCTGGGCTCCGAGGAGACAGGAAGTGCCACGATTCTCTTCATACCTGAGAGAGGTGCTGCTCCGGAGGTACCTGTAAGTTACTCCTTTGGTGGTTCGTTCTCTTACCTGGATCCATTTACCGGTGTAACTGTTGAGAAACCGCTGTTCCCGGTTACCCTGGATGTGAATCCAAGTCCGGATCTCTTCCTTCACTACTTTATGCAGCGCGATATTCTGGGCGATGATCCGCTAACCGATCCTATTGAGCCGATCATACCTGCTGAGCTTGCGGTCATGATCGAGAACAATGGATATGGAACTGCAAAGAATGTTCGCATAGAATCAGCACAGCCTGAGATCATAGATAACGAAAAAGGACTATCCATCCATTTTGAACTGATAGCTTCTAATCTTAACGGACAGCCGCGTCAGTTGGGATTAACAAATATCGACTTTGGAAATATTGCTCCCAGAACATCAACAGTGGGACAGTGGTGGTTTACCGCTGATCTCCTTGGACATTTTGTGAATTACGAGGCGAGTGTCACGCATCTCGACAGCCGTGGAAATCCGGATCTAAGCCTTATAAGCGGTGCGGAACTTCATGAATTGATCAGAAGTATACGGGTATATGGAGCCACAGATGATGGCATCAACGATTTCCTTGTGAATGCCTATCAGGATGCTGCGGAGCGACCCGATGTGATATACCTGTCGCAGGGGCAGTTGCTTCTGGATGTGTTTGGGGCGGATATAGGTCTCTTTGAAGGAGCGATTCACTTTCCGTTGTTTACAAATACCTTGAAGGTTTTTGCCTCTAAGCTTGGATGGAATTATATTAAACTTCCTGATCCGGGAAATGGAAAATATGAAATCGTAAGCGTGATAAGGAATTCAGATCAACAGGAATTACCTAAGGATAACGTATGGTTATCCCACGTAACCCTTCCGGACGGGAATGAGCCGGTATATGAAAATAAGTTCCATTTTGTCGATATATTTGAAGATATCGGGGAACAGGAATATACTATTACCTGGGAACTGAAGGCTCCGGATCCACCGGCAGTGCTACGTATAGACGGGGTTCCGGGAGTTTTTGTGAGTCATCCGCTTACTGAAGTAAATGTGAGGTTCAACAAGGAGATCGAGCCTTCCACCTTTACATACCAGGATATGATGCTCAGGTTGCAGGGAGGAGTTGATATCATGGACTCTACCGTTATTATAACGAGAATTGATGAAGTCAACTATACTGTGGATCTCTCTTCACTGACTACAGGAAATGGATTTTATGCACTTACTGTACAGGCCGCTGAGATTCATGATATGGATGGGATAAAAGGAAGAGTCGGGAAAGAGGTTTCCTGGACCCAGTTCCTGAATGTACCCATGGTAGAAGAGTTTATTGGTCTGCCCACAGACGATGCAGGCGATCCCTTTGACTATATGCTGGTTAGGTTCAACCTGCCCATCGATGTAAATACCCTGCTGCCGTCGCGCTTTATTCTTTCGAAAGATGGTGTTGCCGTGAATGGTGCAGTTACAATAACGCTGATGGATACGGAAGCTAAATTATTTAAAATCTCAGGTCTGGAAGTGCTGATGAGTACTGACGGTGATTACAGCCTTACCGTGGATCTTCCGGAACTGGCTACCATTGATGGTATACAGGGACTGATTCAGCAATCGGTGGAATGGACCATCGACACAACGCCGCCAAGTCTTCTTTCATTTATGCCGATCATGGATGGTGGTTTTGATGAACAGCATGTGACCGGGATGGAGATCATATTCAGTGAGGCGATCAAAGGATTTAATCTGGCGTCCATTGAACTGTGGAAGGACAATTTGCAACAACCGCTTTCACAGGTGCATATTGATTCTTTAGGCTTTGGTATGCGTGAATTATCGCAATTCAGGCTCCTGACGTATTATTCAGGGGATTACATCCTGAAAGTAAATATGAATGCTGTTTACGACAGGGCCGGGATTTCGGGAGATGGCATCGCAGAGTACCAGTGGAGTGTGGATCGCTTGCCACCCAGTCAGGTTGGGAACCTGAGGATCAGTCCGGACCGGGGATATTCCAGTGAGGATGGGATTACCTCGACACGTTTCATAACAGTGACCATGGATGTCATTGATGAGGATGTGAAGGTGGAGATTTATAAAAATGATTACGGAACCCTAACCTGGCTTGCCGATAGCAGTCATGTGATGTCAGGCGAGCTTTCGCTTCCCTTAGTACTCACCTCCCCCGGGAATGTTCTGCTTGAAGTACATTGTATCGATGAAAACAGCAATTTCAGTATCACGCAGCTTCCGATTGTTGTAGATGAATCAGCCTTCCGGGTATCGTTTCCGGGTCTGGCGCTTGAGCCGGTCACCGGTCATCCTGAGTCGATTAACTTGTTGTTTACTGAAAAGATTCTGGCTTCCTCTGTGGATCTCAGTAGTTTATCGCTCCGAATGAAGGGCGATATCATCGACCACGGAGGTCTTTTAATAGCGCAGGTTTCAGACACGCTGTTTACAGTTTCCGGGTTTAATACAGTGGAGAATGAGGCAGGGGATTATACCATGACCATCGATTTGAGCAAGATTGAAAAATACATCAGCGGGATGAAGGGAACTTATTCTGCTGAGGCCACATGGACCATCCTGAACACAAATAAGGTACCTATAGCTGATGCCGGTGAAGATTTTGATATCATAGCAGGGGAGCAATACTCGCTTGATGCTTCCGGCTCTTTCGATCCTGATTTCGATCAGGTGCTTTATGAGTGGTTTCCGCCGGACGGGATAAGCCTTGATGATCCTCTTAGCATGAATCCTTCTTTTACCGCAGTGGATATCAATGGCACTACTGAATATACATTCTTACTTTCTGTAAGTGATGGTTTCTTAAGTGCAACTGACAGGGTAATTGCCTATCTGATCGAAGATACCGGTGTTGAGGATCTCCTGGATGATGGCAGTGGCATTGTGATCTATCCAAATCCTACCAAGGGCTTTTTTACTGTTTCTGTACATGAGTTAGCAGTTGAATCTGTCAGGCTGATAGATTTCGCCGGGAAAATCATGATACATCGCAACTGGACCGGAGAAGGGGAGCAGAGATTTTCTTTAGACGCGGTTCCACCCGGTATATATATTGTGCAAGTGAATACAAGAGATCAAATCGTTGTCAGGAAATTGGTTGTGCTGTAGTTAGGAAAAACCGGACAAGGCGGGGTTTGCAATAAGAGCTTGGTGTAGCTACATAGTCTGAATCGATACCGCTACGGCATTTGCAAAAGTATTACCTGCTGTGCTTTTCTATGTACCTATTATTGTCAACTATAACTCAAAAGAGAAATACAAAAATTGTAATGGGTGCAAAAGGGCTATTTTTAGATCAATAATCTATTGTATAATTGTACTCTAATCCGACCATTTGTGAACTTTTCATACATTTGTAAAAAATAAGATATGTATCTCGATCAATATACTGCGACTATTAAAAAGCTTTGTGAGAATCATAAGGTCAGAAATCTCTATGTATTTGGTTCAGTGATCACAGAAAAGTTTGCTGAGAATAGTGATATTGATTTTGTAGTTGATTTCGATACAAATGATCCATTGGATTATGCCGATAAATACTTCTCCTTCAAATTCTCTCTTGAAGATTTATTAGATAGGCCAATAGATTTACTTGAGCAAAGAGGGCTTAAGAATAAGTATATTATTCAAAGTATTAATAATACAAAGAAGTTGATCTATGAAGCATGAGATATTTGCCTGACTTGAGGATATTAATAGATCAATAGATGAGATTTATGAGTTTCTACCTGAAGATCGAGACTATTTTGAATTCGATAAAGACCTCAAAACAAAAAAGGCCGTAGAGAGAAACATTGAAATTATTGGTGAGGCTCTTATTGTGTCGTTAAAAAGTTTACTATTCTCTCCATTTCTGGTACCAGTGTTTTCATGCTAGTAGACCATTGCTATATAGTCGCAAGCTTATGGAATCTATTCACGAAATTTCTTCAATATTGCATAAGAAATCGAAAGTGAAGCACTTATGTATTCTTGAATAAGCCTATAGATATCAAGCAAAACCTCGTCTTTATCGATATTGTCCATCTCCTTATGTCAGCTTCCCCGATACTCGGCCAATTAAAATTAGAGGATAATTACTAATTTTAATTTTTGATTTGGATATACATTAAAGTTATAAAAATGATTTTAGATACAATCAAAATATTTCTTGTTTCAATAACACCACCCACACTCTTTTCTTCCCTTCTCCTTCGCTTCCTTCAAACTCACCACCTTCATTTCACTCTTGCAGCGCTTCAAACCCTGACAATAATATTTATGGTAAGTATATGAGTTTTTGCTGGTACAGATGATTACCTGGGTTTCGCTTAATTCCGGACCAGGAAACTTCTCTCTTTTATTGCGCCATTGCCAAGGTGGAGTGGGGGTGTCTTCACTCCAAAGTCCAAGACTCAAAGCTCTGGCAGTAGAATCTGCCTGTTTATAATCCGAATTATCTGAATATGCTTCGTAGAACCAGGCCAGTCCGGATTGAAGCATAGCCAGATTTATTTCTACTCCACCGATAAATAGTGTTCCAATGGTTCTACCGTAACGGTCTGTACCAGATGTAATCAATTTTGCCTCAATGTTGAGATATTGTTCCATAAATACTGTTGCTTCTTCTCCATAGGGTTGAACGGTTTCAGGGGCGTCAATTCCTTCTGAACGGATCTTTAGGGAACCATGTTCGGTTTGGAAGATGTAAGTGTCGCCATCGGTTACTGAGATGATGGTGCCGGTGTAGGTTTGGGCCAGACAGGCGTGGTTAATTAGGCTGGTTAAGGTGAAAATGAGTAAGACTATGAGGTAGTTGGGTTTCATAGGAGAGGAAAAGTTAATAGTTAATAGGACTTTAAGTTAAGACATATAAGTCAATATTGGGCTTTTTGTGAAGTGCTTAAATATTTCATATCTTAACCCATGCATTACGAACCCGTTAAGTCGGGTGCCAACCGGGATGAACACCACGGTGGCCAAACAATGCGGATTGTCTAATCAAAAAATGTTTATTATGAATACCATTTTAACTTATCAGAAAGGTGATGAAAAATTCATCATTGAACACGTCGATGCATTTAGTGAATATAGCGACGTAAAACTTGTAGAAGCTTATGATAAGGAAACAAAATGTGGGATAGTGGGGGTTAAGGCACAAACCCTCTATCTCTATGCCCTACGTTTTGTGTTGAAAAAAAGATTCAAGACCAGTCCGATATTCCTGAGCTCTAATAATATTTTAGGGATGCAGGGGGAAGTGAGACTGGTGGATGGAAAACTTTGGTTTAAATAGTAGCATCATGGACTATTTCGACTATTCTGGGAAAGTTTACGGTAAACCGGAAGATTCCATTGAGAAATATAAGTTTTTCCTACACATTGAAGCTACTCATGTGGGTGGTTTTGCTGAAATGGATATGTACTTCTATTTCCTTATTCTTCAAGGTAATATTCTCGAACTGGTAATGGCTGTGTCTAGGAATGATTTTCAGCAGGAAGCTGATATTATTGGCAGGTTCAAGCTAACAGATCCATTTCAAAACAGGGTTCTCTACAATTACGTTAGTGAGTATATCAAACATGGCAGAAATTATTTCAGCCTTGGATACATTTTTCATGAGAGTACGATCATTTTCCAAGGTAGGGTTTCACGCTCTTTACTAAATTTACCACGGACTACGTTGGACACCGTCCACCCCCCCCAATTTCAAACATATTCTCAATAATTTCCTCAACTTTATACGATATTCTCCTTCCCCACCACATTAACCCATAATATACTATGTGGTACGTTTATATTCTAAAATACCCAGATAATACTTGATTTTGTTTGTGTTATCTAATGTATGCGTCCCGAATATTTGCTGTTTTCGGGACAAAATCAATTGAAATGACTATATCAAAACAAATTGAAGCAATGATAATCGGCCTGCCCAAAGGCAAAGCCATGGAGTGTGCAAAGGAGGGCGATTTTTCTTATAACAAAAACCAAAAAAAAGTTCCTGTCCATAAGATGATGAAGGCTGTCCCTACTTAAAGGCTTCCAACTGTTTCTCCAGGGTAGTCCTGTTTAATCTCCTGATGTTCAAATCCTTCATGTAGGTCTCAATTTGAGGAGAGGACCATAGATCATTGGCCTTTTTCGCATAATCCAGCGCCTGGCTGATATCATCTTCTAACTCATAATAGATTGCAAGGTTATGTGTGCATTTCGCAGCCAGCTTTTTATTTTCTGAGCTAAGATTTTGCTCCCATATCTTCATAGCACTCTCCCAATCACCTGTATCTGTAAACTTTCCAGCTTTTCTAAGCTCTTCATTCTTTCCGGTAAATACGATCCTGGATACTTCATTCCAAACAGGCACATTTCGTATTCCAAATGAATGTCCAACCACCTTGAATCCTTCCAGAAGCATTTCAAGGGTAGACGGATATATTAAATTTGGAAACTTATCCTGGTTTTCAAAATACAAGGTATCATCATAAACATAGCTGTCCAGTGGCTCGGTTTGTCCTGCAATGTTAACGGTCCACTTCACATTTTGATGCAGTTCATACAATTGTTCTCTCAATCCTTCTTCATTGTAATAGTAGGATATATGGAAGGCAGCGAAATAATAATCCTGCGTTATTAATGCATCAAAACCGAAAATTTCGCAAATTTCATCCACCTTCTTATTGGACAGAGGTACATCCCGGTCGAGTGTATCAGACCTTCTTTCTTTCAGATAGGAAAGATCCTCCATATAGAACAAGGAAGATTGATTCTTCCCCTCCATAAATCCCAATAGTATGGAAGAAGTGATAAGTTGATCTAATTTATAAAACTGAGTATCACTCAGGGCACGTGTGTCAATGTTAACAAAGGAATTATATGATTGCGGAGACCTGTCGAAATATGCAATGGTTTGAACATTAGCAGGGTATGTAATGCTTGCAGGCTTCAATATTTCAAAAGTAATCATGGATTTCTTTGCAGTACAACTGAGAAGTACCGAAAGGACAGCAAATACACCTGTGATATATATCTTACGTGTCATGCAAAAAAAGTAAAATGTTCTTAAAACAAAATACCGGGAATTTCTTCCCAGTTATGAATACGCAAAAAGCAGGCCAACTTTTCAGCTATTCCCTTTTTGTTTACACTTCCAGGTTGGTCAGTTCATCCGTTATTTTAAAATCATATTCCGGGTACTCATAGAGTGGCATCCGTTGCTCTGTTTGCCCCAGGCTGTAACCGAAAAGTCCGTCGTAATCTGCTCTGACCTCACCGATCTCTTCCAGCTGAGAAAGATATTCATGGATGGATTTCGACTCGATGATGATCACTTTTCCCATCTTATTAATAATCGGACTGTGATTCCTGGTTTCATCATGATCAAACTCCAGGATCCTCCGGCCATATCTTGTTATGCCTATAACTCTGAAAGTAAGACTTTTACCAACTCCAGGAAGATTGAGGACATTCCTGTCCGTCGCCAGGAATGGAATGTTCAGAAACCTGCGTAGTGCTTCAATATTTTCCACTGTGTTTTTTGCTTCGGTGGAAAAATCTTTTATCGTTGGATACTGGTCGGGTGGAATCTTGCCGTATACCTTTTCTTCCAGTTCTTCCTGAACAACCCGTGCATTGGGAGTAAAGCTGAAATTGTTCTCCATATAGCCTTTTACAGTGAATGTATAATAGGGTAATATTCCCACATCATTTAAAACTTTGCGGAGCTTGGCCGAATGTCCGCGCCTGGATGCTGCCGTAGTAAATACCAGCTGGTTGGTGACGATCCATCCCGCTGCAATCAAGCGTTGGATAGCTATGTTTGCTTCAGGAGTGACTTCCATCGGGGAGATAAAATGAGTCTGGATAATAAACTGACTGATTCCTATCTTCAATGCTCTCTCCCTGAATTCGGACAACACCTTTGCGAGGCTAAGCGTAATCCTTTGAGGCAAGTATACTGGTAGCCTGGTGCCAAACCGGACTCTTACAATTTCAGCTTTTTTCTCTCCTTCCGGCAAGGCTTTGTTATTTTCTTTCTTTCTCCTGGCCATCTCATAAATCTCATCCATGATATTTTTTAAAGTCTGGTCTGAGCTCATGAATGCATCCCCGCCTGTGATCAAAATATCCCTGAGCTGTGCATCCTCTTCATAATATTTCAATAATCGCTTCAGTTTATCAGGCCACTTTTCGCCTGGCACCAGTTTTTCGAGATTGAAATTTAATCTACCCGACTGGAAGTCAAACATGCGCTGACAGGAGGAGCATAATCCTGCGCAAGCCCTTCCCATGGAGTCGGGAATGAGGATGGCCACTTCGGGATATCTCCTGTGTACATTATTGTGTGACGGCAAGATCCAACCCGCAGCATTGGGTTCTCCGGGTTTTACCGTATCCTCTTTTTCCCATGCTACAATATTTCCGAATTCTTCTACCAGCTTCTTGCTGTATAGTATGTAATGCCGAATGGCAAGGTCGGCACCCACAGCAAAATAGGGTACTCTGACATGTAGTAAGGAGAGATAGTATGGGTTCACGAAGAACGGGATTTTAGCTGCCTCTGCCTCATATAGTATTTTCATTGTATCAGGATCCAGGGAATGATCCAGCATTTCATTGATCAGGTCTGGTGACCTGAATGCGAAATGCAGGTGAAATTTATGATATTCCCACCACTGCTCCATTTTTTCCAGCTTTCGGGTATCGCTGTCCTTTTCCTCAAAGATGTATTTTACACTTTTAATCACACCTTTTTCAAGCTTTTTAATGAGGATCCTGATGATCCGCTGCTTGTTCTCCTCTCTAAGTTCCACGATGCGCGGATCCATCCCTGAAGGATAATTGTCCATCCACTCCTCCACCTTTTCCCTGGAGGGTAAATGACTCCTTGTGTCTCCACTGAGTTGCTGGAAAAGCTGGATCATGTCCTTGAAAAATCCCGGTTTGGCTCCCCCTGTACCTTTATTTACCGCCAGCCAGATAAGACGCAGGGGATTGCTGACAGCAATTTCACCACGTAAATTCAGGTCAGGATATTCTTTCCCGACGTGGTCAATATAGTCCAGGATCCTGATGATGGCATAGTCACGCCATTCAAGCCTGTTAAAAAGTTCGCGCGTGGGATGTAAGGAATGGTAAAATTTGAATGCATCTTTTCGGTCTTTCAGCGTCTTCTCAATCCAGTCCCGTACACCGACAACAACCTCTGTTTCATTCTTAGAGCTACGTAGTATTTCTTCAAATGCAGGATTTTCGTTCAGCAGTTGTTTTAAGAGTTTGTGCGATTCTACATTGATGGCGATTTTATCCAGTTTATCCAGTTCAGTCATATTCGAGGTATTTTCCGGATAAGTTACTGAAAAATCAAATAGAAGTGAAACCACATTTAAGATATGTTTCCAATAAGACAGCAGAGAGAAATTTTTTATACCTTGCATAAGTCAATTAATCCAATAATTATTATGAAAACACAAATGATTAAAATCATTGCAATCCTGACGATTGTTTTACTGTCTGCCTGCGCTTCAGAAACCAAAGAGAGTAGCGATCCAATGACAGAGAAACTTGCACAATTTGATGAGGTAACGCTCAGCACCGACCTTGCCTGGCTCACCGATAACGAGAGGGAGATTATTAGCATATTGATTGACGTGGCTGATATAATGGACGGCATATACTGGACACAGACCTATGGAGATAAAGCCGCTTTGCTTGAAAGTATTGAGTCTGATGCCGCAAAAAACTATGCCATGATACATTATGGCCCCTGGGACAGGCTCGATGATAACAAACCCTTTATTGAGGGAGCAGGAGCAAAACTGCCCATGGTGCAGTTTTATCCGAATGATATGACCGTTGATGAGTTTGAAGCATGGGATAATCCCGATAAGAAAAATCTGTATACCCTTGTGCGTCGCGATGATGCTGGTCATCTTATTACAGTTCCTTATTCCGTAGCATATAAGGAGCAGCACACTAAAGCAGCGGAATTGATGCGTAAGGCTGCTGCAATTGCCAGTGATGAAGGCCTTAAGAATTACCTTGAAGTACGTGCTGATGCCCTCCTGAACGACGAATACCAGAAGAGTGATTTTGCCTGGATGGAGATGAGGGAGTCAAACATTGATTTCGTGGTTGGACCAATCGAGAATTATGAAGATGCCTTGTTCGGCTATAAAGCAGCCCATGAATCTTTTGTACTGCTGAAGGATCCGGAATGGAGTGCCCGGCTGGTCAAGTACAACGCCATGCTGCCCGAACTGCAAAAGGGACTGCCGGTGGCTGATGAATATAAGACTGAGATGCCGGGTACCGATGCTGATATGAATGTGTATTATGCACTTTACTATGCCGGCGACTGTAATGCAGGATCAAAGACGATAGCCATAAGCTTGCCCAATGACCCTGAGATTCATATGGCCATAGGAAGCCGCAAACTGCAGCTGAAGAATGCCATGAAGGCCAAGTTCGAGAAGATACTTGTTCCAATAAGCGAAATGCTGATCGATGAGAGCCAGAGAAAGCATATCACTTTCAATGCCTTCTTCGAAAATACTACCTTCCACGAAGTGGCGCACGGCATGGGTGTTAAAAATACCATTACCGACCATCAGCCTGTTCGTGTAGCACTTAAAGAGCAATATTCTTCTCT
>JAUUZQ010000067.1 GCA_030589895.1 Bacteroidales bacterium | reverse complement strand
CTGCTCCGGTCCCAATATCTATAGCTAAAATGGAGTTGTCAATAATCTCATCACTACCCACTGCTCCAGTACCAATATCATCTACGGTAATGGTCCCATTAAAAATGTCTTCAGATAAAATCGTCTCGTTGAGAATATCAAGTGAAACTACTTGCCCATAACTTGGAGCCCCAGCTGGATTCCCATGCAAAACTGTATTTACTGTACCTGCTTCTCCCTGAATTATTGAAGATCCATCTGATATCATTATAGAAGAACCTGATAATACCGTCCCCGAATTCGTTCCGCCATTAGCAATAGGAAGTACCCCTGCCGATGAAGGCAGGTTATTTAGCAGCGACCAACTTGGTGCGCCGGCAGCTGTATTCATAAGGATAGCCCCGGTTGTAGCGGCAGGAGGCAATAATGATATAGGTCCTGTTCCATTTCCAAATAACAAATTATTAGTAGTAATAGAAGATAATCCTGTTCCTCCATAAAGAACCTCAACAATATCTGCCTCCCATGTTCCGAACTGTATTGTGCCCAAAGTATTGATAGAAATCTGCCCAACATAACTTATATCAATATCAACTTGTAAATCATCAGTACCTGTTACAGAAATTCTTTCAAAAGTCCCTACAACACTATTAACACCATTATTTCCCGCAAATAAATTAACCCAGAATGAACCATTAAACATGGTGAGTTTATTGGTCGAAGTATTATAGACAATCAACCCGGTGGCAGGAGCAGCAATAGCGGTCCTATCGTCTTCAATCATTCGAGGCACCAAAAATCCCCTTTCAACAGACTTCAACTCCAAAATAGCAGACGCCTCCGGCGAAATAGAAATCTCACTGATTCCTACTCCCTGTCCAAAAGACTCTTGGACTCCCAGAGCAAATAAAAGGATTACAATACCAAGCAATATTTTTAATCGAGAGATACGCTTATATCTTTCAATACGCCATCTTGCAACGAAGGGCATTTCCGAAGATGTTGTGTAATTTGTATTCATAATATACCTCCTTTATTTTTCCTTTTTTATCTTCAATACCTTAGCCTAAAAGCAGACCAGAACAATAGAAAACCAGTTTTTCTAAAAATATTTTGAACTAGCCTGCTTTAGCCTTCACCGAAGGTAATAATGCAGGATAGCACTTAAAGGCAATAAAAATCCCGGCCAATAAATTTGTCGTAAATTGGCAGAATACTATCTCCTCTATATCTATTTCCCTATTTTTTACTATAATTTACTACTCGCTGTTTATAGTTTAACCTTACTTTATTTTTTATAAATGTCTCGATTCTTCGCTATATAATGATACTGTTCAAAATTTATACGTAAAAACCAACCATTTGGTTGCTTCTAAAGTACTAAAAAACACTATTTATATGTGATATTATTTGTCAAAAATTGTACGAAGTATTTCAACTGAATTAATTTTCTCGAAATTTTCCATATGAATCCGATAAAATTGCAGCAATGAATCTAAAAATATATTCCTGGCAGAATGGTTGTTGACAAGCTTATTAAATGCAGTATAACTAACTGTAAAACAAGACTTCCAATATTTACCCAAGTCCTTTTCAAGAGATATATCAGCGCCATTTGAAATGCCCGAAAACATCCCCATGTCCAGGTTAAAAAACGGCCTTTCATCGGAGTAATTATTTTGGGGCTCAAAACCAAGATATTTAGTAAGCTGAAACATGAAAAGAAGATGAAATGATGCAAATGAAGTATCCAGCGCTTCAAGGTAATGAAGTGAAACCTCTAAAAATTGAAACAAAGCAATATTCTGTTCCTCTTCCCGCAGCGTTTTTGATAACACTTCAGTAATAAAAAGAGCCTGTGCCCGCTTGCTAATATCTTGCTGGAGACTGTTCTGCGGAGTGACCATGCTAACCTCCTTTATCCACTGTAAATCCCTGTTTGGTTTAAAGTAAATATCGAGTTGCAGAAGAAAGAGAGGCTGAAACAAATTGGCTCTGTTGTTCTTTCTCGATTTTCTTACTCCTTTCATCAAATAGGATTGGCGACCCCATTTTTCAGTAAAACATTGAATTATCAAGCTCGATTCTCCGTATCGGAGCGTGTGCAGAACTATGGCTTTTGTTTTTTCAAGCATTTTGTTGTGGGACGCGAAGTACAAGATTTTAGATACGGATTGAGGGATATGAATTGCGATTTGTATATAAAAAATACATTGCTTTTTCCTTTTTACTTTTTGCTTGTCAATGAATAAACAGAATCTTTGTAACATGCGCCGCCGTGGCTTCCCTGTTTGCAAGAAAAACCAGGTATACCCCGGTTGCCACTCTCTCTCCCTTTAAATTATTACCATCCCAAAGTGCCTGACCTCCATATGAGTCCGTTTCATAAACCAATGCCCCGCTGATATCCGTAATTTTTACCTTCGTTTCATCAAGCAAGCCACTAATCGCAATTAGACCAAAATAGTTTTCTCTTACCGGATTTGGAAATACTTTTACATTATTGTAATAATCAGCTCCACTGGTTGCTTCCCCGCGAAAAGAAATATTTCCCTTGTCCGTTCCAAAAAAGACCTCCCCGTTTTCTCCATTCACACATATATCTGTAATGCTATTTGACAGCAAGGGACTGTTCCCCGAACTGAAATTATAAATCTGATCCATTCCATTCTGAGAGACCAGAAACACGCCTCCATTTGCTGTACCAAGCCATTTTCGATTGGCTCCATCAACCTCAATTGTTGTGACCTTCTCTGTTTGTAACAAAGGATCCCCGTAAATTGTCCCATCATTTCTTGGTACAATAATCTCTTCCGCATGGAGCTTGCCATCTGTAAATAATCTCGACGGACTATAATAAACCAATACACCCTGATTGGTGCCCAGCCAAATATTTCCATTCTGATCTTCAGCAAATGAAAATATCTCATTGGTAATTACCTTTCCGTATTCATCCACGACATTAACCAATCGATACTCATCGTCATCTTCATTGTCGATAGTTCCATTAAAATCCATTGCAAACAATCCATTTCCCTTGGGAATAATCGCCCAGACATGGCCACTCTGAGTAACAAGAACATCTCCAAGTGCGGGATAAGCACTTAGCAAACCATCCACTTTGAAACTCTTCCAGCTACCATCCGATTTCATCACTGATATAGGTTCAGGAACTTTTGTATTGGTCATCCATAAATTTCTATTCTCATCAAAAGTAATACCCCCAATCCGAACTACATCACCACCGGGAACTGCATTCTGTAAAGTGCTATTGTTTTCATCATATGACGCCACTATTTCATTCTCTCTATACTCTACTAATCCATAGCCCCAGGATCCAACAAACAGATGTGAAGCATCATCCGGATCCACTGCCAGTGTTACATAATCAAGAAAATCATATTTTATCTTGGATTTCCAAGAGTTCTCTTTATATATATGTAGAGATCCTGATCGGTACAAATTGCTGTATGTAGATGAAACTCCTCCTGAAACTGCATACAATATGCCTCCGGCAGAAGCCATTTTGTAGGCTAATGAAGAAAAGGGTCCGTTGGGCCTGATGATTTGCTCCTCATCACCGCTAACCTTTATCATTCCCCTGCCATAATCCGCTACCCACAGGATTCCATCCTGATCGATCACTGCCGATTTTGGTGTACCAACTTCATAATTCCTGACAAAAATAAAATCTTTGCTCATGATCTGAACCCCGCTTTTGCCCGATAGAATTAATTTTTCTCCCACAACTCTTATCTCACTACAATCAGCTTCTGTATATTGAGCATATTCAAACCATCCATTGTCAAAATAATACAGTTTATCCTCTACTCCGAATGGGTCATTGTAAACAGTAAAAATTCTTCCATTAAAAGATACAATTCCGCTATAAGGACCATCAGAATTTGGCAATCCGGTAATTTTCTCCCATGAATTGAAATCGATTAAAAAAGGATTTGAAATTAACGCCCTTCGAATACCTTCATCAGTAGCAGCATAGAAATATGTATCATCAGATGTAAGCTGATTTACCTTCAATGCATCTCCACCTTCTGCAATATAATATGTATCAGTGATCTCATATTTAATAATATCAACAACCACAATTCCAAATCCACAGGAGAGATAGGCTTTCCCATTTAAAAAATAGATATGGTATATAGACTTATCTCCGGGAATCTGCTTTTTTAATATGTCAGGAATATTTATGATTTCATTCCCCTTAAGAATATCAACATTGGCATTTTCATATGCCAGCAAGGCTATTTGATCCTCCTCACTCCAGCTCATAGCAGAGACACCATTATCTGATAAGCCATCAGTTTTTGAGAAAGTATTCAGACTATTGTCTTCCAGATGATAGTAGAACAGACCGCCTGTTGATGAACAGATCGCCTTGTCATCAGTTAGCATTAAAGAATTACAGAAGTAATATGGCAAATGAGTCTGCCAATCCCCAATGGCAACTTGACCAAATACTACTCTTGGTATAATTAATAAAATAGCATATAAAAGGCTCTTCTTCATATATTCGGAACAATATCTTTATTGTTTATTAATACGTAAAAATGTTACAGATATTACTGATAAAGCAATTAATGATATGCTTTGTTCAAAAAATCTACAAGTTTAGAAACTGCAATGGCACGATGGCTTATTCTGTTTTTTTCATCCAAATCCATCTCAGCAAAAGTCCGGTCATATCCTTCAGGCAAAAAAATAGGGTCATATCCAAAACCATCATCTCCGCTTGGAGACGCTGTTATACTTCCCTCAATAATACCTTCGAAATAAAACTTCTTACCGTCTCTAATTAATACAATAACAGATCTAAACCTTGCTCTTCTATTATCATGTCCACTTAATTTTTCCAGTACTTTCCGAATATTACCCTTCGTAGTATCCATCTCAGGATATACAGGATCTCCTGTCATCGAGTACCTCGCCGAGAAAACACCTGGTTCACCGTCTAAAATATCAATTTCCAATCCGGTATCATCTGCAAAACAGTTTTGACCATAGTTTTCATAAATAAACATTGCCTTTTGCAGTGCATTTTCTTCCAATGTGAAATGATCTTCCGGAATATCCTCATCTATTCCCTTCTCCTTCAATCCCACTACATTATATCTCCCTTTAAGAAGCTTCCTGATTTCTATCAGTTTATGTTCATTATTCGTTGCAAAAACTATTTCTTCCATAAAAAAAGGCCGTTAATAACGGCCTAATTTACAAAGAAAATATTCTATTCTAACCTCCACTTGCTCTGAAACCACTACCAATTTTAGCTGGTCTTGGATTCACGCACATAACCGGAATGTTATATTCGTTCGCCATTACATATTGTTCGGGGGCTCCAAACAAGTAATCTGTAATTTTAATATCCCGAGTAGCCATGATCATTATCATATCGAAATCATTCTCCTTGGCATAATTTACAATTTCTTCTTTAAACTTACCTTTTCCTGTAGCCGTAACTAATTCATAGTCTACATTATGAGTTTTTAAATAAGTTTCAATATAATTCATATTTGAACGCAACTTCCTCTTGAAACCTTTGTCTTTTGCCTTCCCCTTTATAATAGTAAACTTGACATCGAAATTTCTTGCCATGTAATATATCCAGTTGGCTTTCTCTTTATTCCCTGATTTGAAATCAATTGGAAGAAGTATGGATTCCATCTTCTCTCTTCTGGGTTTTTCCTGAATTACAAGAAAAGGTATTTTAGATGAAACAACTACTTTCAGTGCTTTACTTCCAAAGAATCTTTGGGAGCCTTTTAACCCATGGGTACCCATGATGATCATATCTGCTTTTCGCTCCGTTGCCACCTCGCCAATAGCATGAAATATACTACCTGTTTGCACAACAAACCCAGGCTTTTTCCCATGATCCTTTGCTAACTTTTCACAAGCCTCAGCAAGCGATTTCTCCTTTTCTTCTATCTCTTTACTATCAGATACAATATGCAACAACAGAATTTCACTATTCTTGGATTTTGAAAATCTTACTGCATGAATAAATGCATTCTCAGCAACCGGGGTAAAATCCCAGGGAACAATTATAGGACGATCTATATTTTCCATATGATATTACTTGTTTTAAGTTACATTTACTTTGTATCGAAATAAATGCCTATTTTTGATTATAGATAACTAAATAAAAGTAAACATTAGGTTTACAAGTTATGAATTTATTTTTCAAGTCAAAAAAAATATATCTTATTTTTTTCCTGATTTTGTCAATGGAAGGCTCCGCGTTGCTGGGAAACAAGGAAGATAGCATTCATTTTCTTAATCCCAGGATTTTAGAATATAACTTGCCGAATAAGTATTTAAACAGACCTAATACTTCATTTTACAAATCTGAAAAGGGTGTTATTTATATTGGAAAAGACAATGGTATACTGGTTATTGACGGATCAAAGAGCTATTTCAACTCGATGGAAGGTCCTGTACATATTGCTTCCTCCGAAACAGGAAGAATCAATTACATGGCTTCCAGTGATTTTGGGACATTAGAGTATATCCCAAATGTTGGAATCAACATAATTTCACGGATTCATCAAATACCCTCTCAACACTCACTTTTTTTACCCTACAATACAGTTGCTAAAGACTCTACAATATGGATGTCGACCAGTGAAGGAGTATTTGTGATCAATAACAATAAATATCATCATTTTTTCTATAACAGACAGGAGTGTAAGTTGATTGAAGCAGAATCAAATATATTTTTGGATGTAGAAAATGAGGGCTTATTTATTTGGGAAGATACCCTCTTTCTTTCTGTCATTAAACCTTCAAATATTTATGGTGAGCGCATAGTTTCCATATTTGAATCAGAATCTCAATTCAAATTTTTAGCCACCAATGGCTTCTCATTTAGTTGCGATAAAAACTTTGATAACATTAGTAGTGTAAAAGGATGTTGTATCTATGGAGATGAGATTGTCTCAATGAAGACTATGTCAAATGATCTGACAATCGCAATTACTAAGGGAAATAAAATATTTATCTTTTCTGAAGATGGAAACTTAATCAATGCTCTGTCTGAATCAGATATACTTCCATCTACAAATATTAAAAGTGTTTTTATAGATGAATTTAACGATATATGGCTACTATATGACTTTGATTTATATAAACTTGAGTACCCCTCCAATGTATATTCTTTGAATCTCCCGGATGCTGTTTCCGGATCTGTCTTAAAAACCCTCATAATAGGAGACCATATTTATCTCGGCACAAAAAAAGGGATGCAAATCATCAACACTGTTGAAAAGGAACAGTGGATCTTAAAAACGAATAAACAGAAAGAGGATGAATTCATTAATCTAATGGATAATTTTGAAGATCTTGTATTTGCAGCAGGGAACAAGTCACTATATGAGATTATTGGAGATAAAATATCATTAATTAGTAAGGGAAACTTCTCATGTATAACTGCATTGGATCATAAGCTTCTGTTTGTTTGCAGTGATGAAGGATTGGTTAGTTATAATAAAGATAAGGGAAACTGGCTTTCCAAAAGGATTGACCCCTCACTCTTCAATGTTAAGAACATTACTTTCTTCCAGCATCGAATCTGGATATTACGTGAAGGGAAAAAAGTTAGTATATACAATCCGACAAGCGAAAAATACGAAGAGTTGGACCCTCTGTCAGGAGAAGCAGATCAATTTATTGATTTTGATGACCAATTATATTTAACCGGAGAGAATAATCTATGGATCTGGGATGAGGAAGTGTTTAGTTTTCTGGAATGTCAGGATGAAAATATAAGCAAACTCTTTATCAATGCTGATATTATTGCAAGGGAAAATGATTCTTTATGGATTATAGATAATAATGACTTGTATAACGCTGCTGTCAATACTTATAACCCGGAAAGTGGAATGGAATCATTCCATCTGATTTCATCATTAATTGATTTAGATAAAATTACCGGGCTGAATAAAGTCGGGGATTATTTGTGGCTAACTACTGAGCGCCAACTGCATAGAATTAGTCTGGACTTTGTTCCCAATACTTCATTAAATACACTCCAAATTGAGAAGGTCTGCAGGCTCGGTTCAGATTTAAAAAGTAAAAACATTGAACCAGAAGAGAGAATTTCATTTTCAAATGATAGAATCATTTTCCATCTGGATAATTTACGGTTTCAAAATGACCCTAGCCCTTATTACCGATATAAACTTACCCGTCATCAGAATTCGTGGTCGGAATGGAGCCAGGAAAACAAGATTCAATTTACAGGCCTGAACGAAAAGCATTATACATTCAAGGCCCAATCAAGAACAATTACAGGTGACATATCAAATACTGTTGTGTTTAAATTCTCTGTAAAACCTCCTGTTTACCGAACCTGGTATGCCTATCTTATTTATAGTCTGATCTTTATAGCAGCAGTATTTTTACTCATTAAATGGAGACTTCTTAGTTATCAACGTGTTACATCAAGAGTTGAAGCTGAAAATAAAGATAAGATAGAAGATCTTCTAAGAGAAAAAGAGAAATCTGACATACTGGTAAGCAATTTATTGCCTAAAGGTACAGCAGAAGAGCTGAAAGCAAAAGGTCGTGCAAAATCAGAAAAATATGAGCTTGCAACAGTATTGTTTAGTGATATACAGGGATTCACAAAAATTGCAGAAGAGATGAATCCTGAAGTTCTGATTGATGAGCTTGATAAGTGTTTCTTTCATTTCGACAATGTGGTTGAAAGATATAACATTGAAAAAATAAAAACCATAGGTGATGCATATATGGCAGCCGGAGGAATACCAATAAAAAACAGCACAAACCCGATAGAAGTAGTTCTCGCAGGACTGGAGATGCAAAACTTCATGAATGAGCTCAAAAAGAACAAAACAGATATCTGGGATCTAAGAATAGGAATCCATAGCGGACCAGTAATTTCCGGCGTGGTGGGTCATAAAAAACTTTCTTATGATATTTGGGGTGATACCGTGAATACAGCATCGCGGATGGAATCATCCGGTGAAGGAGGAAAGGTCAATATTTCAGGCATCACTTACTCCATGGTAAAAGATTATTTCATCTGTGAGTACAGGGGCAAACTTCCTGTTAAGTACAAAGGAAACATTGATATGTATTTCGTTTTGGGCCTCAGACCTGAACTTTCCGTTGATCTCCATGGCATCCCAAACAAGCGTTTTTTTCTTAAACTTCAATTGCTCAGGTTGAAGGATCTTGAAGATAAAATTTTCAACCACCTGCTTGTTGAACATCCGGGTACATTCCATTTCCACTCCCGCGACCATATCAAACATGTTTATAACCAGGTCGAACTTCTGTGCAGAGCTGAAAATATTTCAGATGAGGACGCTCTGTTAACCCTTTCCGCTTCTCTATTACTCTTTTCAGGACTAACTGAATCATACGAGCATTTCGAAAACAAATCTATCGTTATTGCAAGGAAAATTCTGCCTGAGTACTCTTACAATGAAAAACAGATTGATGCAATTTGCAATCTTATTTTGGCAACAAAAACTCCATATGAACCACAAAACAAGCTTGAATCGATTCTTGTTGATGCCAAAATGGAGTATATCGGCAGACCGGATTTCAGCAGAATGATTAAACTGCTATTCCTTGAGATGAAAAGCAATGAACAGGGAATACCACTGAACAGGCTTGTCAAAATGCAAATTGAACTACTCAAAAATTTCAAGTTTTTCACTATTGCAGGACAACGACTACGAGAAATATCCGGTGAAGAACAGATTTCTATTCTTGAAGCAGGGAAATAGAATATAAAACATCTCTCTAAAACATCTTTTCTGAATTGTACAAGAGTATGTTTATCATTACTTTTGGGTCTTAATAATTATCATCACTATGAATATCGATTGGAAAAATCTTGGATTTGGAATTACAAAAACAGACTATAATGTAAGATGTTATTACCGTGACGGAAAATGGGGAGAAATTGAAGTTTCATCATCCGAAGAGATAACAATGCATATGGGGGCAACTTGCCTGCATTATGGACAGGAGTCGTTTGAGGGTTTGAAAGCCTATAGAGGTACTGATAACAGAATTCGCCTGTTTCGCTATGATGAAAATGCGAAAAGAATGGCCAGGTCTGCACAAGGAATTTTGCTTGCTGAAGTTCCTGAATCCCTTTTTCAGGAAGCAGTGGAAAAAGTGGTTCACCTCAATGAAAGGTTTATTCCTCCACACGGAACCGGAGCTTCACTGTATGTGAGACCTCTTTTAATTGGTACTGGCCCACAAGTGGGGGTTAAACCTGCTAATGAATTTCTATTTATAATATTTGTAATGCCTGTCGGTCCCTATTTCAAAGCTGGTTTTAAACCAGTGGATGTCATGATTACCAGAAAGCATGACCGTGCTGCACCATTGGGAACTGGTCACATTAAAGTGGGTGGAAATTATGCAGCAAGCCTGACTTCCGTTGCGGAAGCCCATCAAAAGGGATTTGCCACAACATTGTATCTGGATGCCAAAGAGAAAAAATTTATCGACGAATGTGGTCCAGCCAATTTCTTTGGGATCAAGGACAACACTTATATTACCCCTGAATCACACTCAATCCTCCCCTCTATTACCAATATGAGCCTGATGACCCTGGCAGAAGACATGGGGATGAAAGTGGAAAAAAGACCGGTTCCTGTTGAAGAACTGGAAGAATTTGAAGAGGTTGGAGCATGTGGAACCGCAGCAGTGATCACTCCTATTGCAAAGATAGTGGATGCTGAAGCAGACAAAATACACCTTTTTGGGGACAGCAATAATGCGGGACCGATAACAACAAAGTTATATGAACGATTAATTGGTATCCAGTATGGTGACATTGAGGATAAATTTGGATGGGTTACAGTGTTGGATTGATAACTTGCTTTTTCTGCAAAACAAATTTTCATAGTCAATGAACTAATCTTCTCCAATGTATAATTTGGTGTTTTAGCTCCAGTTTGTCACAGCCAAATAATTCCTATCTTTGAACCAATCCATACAATCTCTTATGGCAAGGAAAGAAAACAGGGCAAATCAACGACGTCTGAGAAGTTCTTATCTCACTTCAATAATCAGTATCTCACTGGTATTGTTTCTAATAGGTATTGTGGGATTACTAATATTAAACGGACGAAATATCAGCAACAAAGTCAGGGAGAATATTGGATTCAACGTGATGCTAAAAGAGAATGTGAAAGAGGCAGATATCTATCAACTTCAAAAAGTGCTGGATGCTAAACCTTATATCCTGTCAACAGATTATATTACCAAAGAGGAAGCTGCACTGGAAACTGAGCAAGTCGTTGGTCATGATTTTGTAGAATTCTGCGGATATAATCCTTTGCCCCCATCAATCAGGGTACGATTAAAGGCATCCTATACCAAACCAGATTCTGTAATCTTTATTGAACAGGAACTCCTGAATTATGAACCGGTAAGTGAAGTAGTCTACAAAAAATCACTGCTCTATGCCATCAACGAAAATATAAGAAAAATTTCCATTGTAATTTTGAGTTTTAGTTTACTGCTTACCCTGGTGGCCATTACCTTAATCAACAATACCATAAGACTGTCTATATATTCAAAAAGATTTATAATCAATACAATGCAGCTGGTTGGTGCAACACGAGGATTTATTCGAAAACCATTCTTATTGAGAAGTTCACTGAATGGCTTTGTTGGTTCGCTTATTGCAATGGGACTGCTTATGGGGATAATTTATATCACAAAGGATGAACTTGAAGGACTAATTTCTTTTAATGATCTTGAATTGATAGCATTACTCTCTCTCTCCATATTAACTATTAGCATTGTAATTAACTGGATTTCTACTTTCTTTGCAGTAAATAAGTATCTGAACATGAAAACCGATAAACTGTATTATTAATAATATCACAATGAGTAAAAAAAATACAGGTAAAGAGAATTTTGCCATAAGTCCGGAAAACTATAAATTTCTAATCATTGGATTCGTGATTATAGTGATTGGATTTTTGCTGATGATTGGAGGGAAAGCAACTGATCCCACAGTCTTCAATGAAGAGGAAATATTTAGTTTCCGTCGTATTACACTAGCTCCTTTGGTTGTTCTGTTTGGTTTCATTTTCGAGATCTGGGCAATCATGAAGAAACCCAAATCACAAGAGGAGGACTAATTTCTTTTTTCCAATATGAATTTAATTGAAGCAATTATCCTTGGGGTCATTCAGGGATTAACCGAATTTTTACCTGTGAGCAGTAGTGGTCACCTGGAAATTGGGAAAGTATTACTGAATATTGAGTTGGAAGAAAGTCTAAGTTTTACCGTAATGGTACATTTTGCTACGGTACTAAGTACCATCACCGTTTTCTTCCGTGAAATAAAGCTGATTTTTTTCGATGTCCTGAAATTCAAATGGAATCCTTCCACAATATATTTAAGCAAGATTCTGCTCTCAATGATTCCCGTATTAATAGTGGGTATGTTCTTTCAGGATCAGGTTGAAGCGCTCTTTACAGGAAATCTGGTGTTTGTGGGTATTGCGCTACTGGCTACCGCTCTTTTACTTTTCCTTACTACATTAATAAAAACAGAGGGGATAAAAAAGATCCCGTTTAGTGATGCCTTTATTATGGGTATTGCACAGGCTCTGGCTGTAATCCCGGGATTATCCAGATCAGGGTCCACTATCGCAACCGGATTGTTGCTTAAAAACAAAAGAGACGATATTGCCCGGTTTTCATTTCTTATGGTTTTGATACCAATTATCGGTGCCGCACTTCTGAAACTCATGAAGTGGTCTGAATCTCCAACGACTGATATAGAATTGCTTCCCCTGATTGCAGGATTTCTGGCAGCTTACATAAGTGGTTATCTGGCATGCAGGTGGATGATTAATATTGTAAAAAGAGGTAAGCTTATATGGTTTGCTCTTTATTGTGCCTCAATTGGAGTAATCTCCATCATTTTTGGTTAAATAAATATGAGTACACCAACAAAAGAGGATTTTCTGAATGGAGCGCTTGTTTTAATCGACAAAGAGATTGATTGGACATCCTTTGATGTAGTAAACAAATTACGCGGATCACTCAAAACAATACTTAATATCCCCAAAATAAAAGTTGGACATGCCGGCACCCTGGATCCGCTGGCCACTGGTCTCGTGATAATATGTACAGGTAAAGCCACTAAACGTATAGATTCTTTTCAAAATCTCGAAAAGGAGTATGTCGCTGAAATTACACTGGGAGCAACAACTCCTTCCTATGACCTGGAAACAGAAATTGATGAGAGATTTCCATATGAACACATTGACATAACTTTATTGGAGGAGACATTAAAAAAGTTTACAGGGGAGATTACACAGGTTCCCCCAAAATACTCTGCAAAATGGATAGATGGAAAAAGAGCTTATGTGTTGGCTCGTCAGGGTGAAGAGGTAAAACTGAAATCCAGTCTTGTAACTATTCATGAGATTGAAATCATCGAATTTGATTTGCCAAAATTGATTATAAAAGTTCGTTGCAGTAAGGGTACATATATTCGTTCACTGGCAAAAGATATAGGTATAAGTTTAAAATCCGGAGCACATCTTTCGGGCTTAAGGAGGACAAAGATTGGTGATTATCATGCAAATGATGCACAAAAAATATCAGATTATATAAAAAATTTAAGACCTTTGTAACCTTTTTACCTTTTCTACGTATAAGGTACCTTGTCCGTTAACATTAAGATTGGATTCCATCAACCAAAAAAATTAATAATTCACGTATGAAATTATCACAGTATAAATTTAATCTGCCTGCTGATTTAATTGCAAAATATCCTCCTCTGAACAGAGATGAATCAAAGCTAATGGTTCTTCATCGTGACTCAGGAAAAATAGAACACAAAACTTTTAAAGATATCATTAACTATTACGACGATAAAGATGTGTTGGTTTTTAACGATACAAAGGTTTTTCCTGCTCGTCTCTATGGAAACAAAGAGAAAACAGGAGCTGAAATTGAAGTTTTTCTTCTCAGGGAACTAAACCAGGAGCAGAGGTTATGGGATGTGCTTGTTGACCCTGCAAGAAAAATCCGTATTGGCAATAAACTTTATTTCGGTGAAGATGATATGCTTGTAGCTGAAGTAATAGATAATACTACTTCACGGGGCCGGACACTTAGGTTCCTGTATGATGGAGACTACGAGGATTTTAAAAAGACTCTTTTTGAACTTGGGGAAACTCCTCTTCCAAGTTTCATTGATCGTCCGGTTGAACCTGAAGACAGGGAGAGATATCAGACTGTTTTTGCTAAGAATGAGGGGGCAGTCGCAGCTCCAACTGCAGGAATGCATTTCAGCCGTGAATTACTGAAAAGGCTTGAAATAAAAGGTGTTGAGTTTGCTTTTGTTACCTTGCATGTGGGACTGGGAAATTTCCGGTCTGTTGATGTGGAGGACCTTACAAAACATAAAATGGATTCAGAAAGAATTCTGATTAATAAAGAAGCCGTAGATTTGGTCAATTCTGCAAAAGGGAGAAAAAACAACGTTTGTGCCGTTGGAACAACTGTCATGAGAACCCTGGAGAGCTCTGTCTCAACTACAGGACACCTTAAGGAGTTTGATGGATGGACAAATAAATTCATCTTTCCTCCTTACGAATTCAGTGTCCCTAACCGTATGGTTTCAAACTTCCACCTACCATATTCTACCCTTTTAATGATGGTTTCCGCCTTTGCGGGTTTTGATCAGTTGATGGCTGCATATAAAATAGCTATTAAGGAGGGATACAGATTTGGTACATATGGCGATGCTATGTTGATTTTATAAGCTAAATTTCATTGTATGCCCCTGATCAACTCAATTATCTCCTGGTTCAATGTGAAACGTCTTCACCAGATTGAGCTATTCAGGAAATATCCGGGGAATGTACAACGTGAGGTTTTTACTAAAATCATTTATCAGGCAAGAAATACCGAATGGGGAAAAAAGTACGGCTATAGTGAGATCACTACGCTGAAACAATATCAGGACAGAGTCCCGGTTCAAGCCTACGAGGATATTATTCCTTATGTTAACAGACAACGTGCAGGAGAAGCAAATGTACTTTGGCCATCCGATATAAAATGGTTCGCTAAATCTTCAGGTACTACTTCTGAAAAAAGTAAATTTATTCCTGTATCCACTGAAGCATTAGAAGAGTGCCATTTTAGAGGAGGTAAGGATTTACTGGCAATGTATACCAATCAATATCCTGATTCACTTGTGTTTCGCGGTAAAGGATTAACCTTGGGTGGTAGTCAGCAGATCAATAATTATTCTAATAAATCTTATTACGGAGATCTCTCGGCCATCATGATTGACAATCTGCCTTTTTGGGCCAATTTCATCAGAACTCCTTCGGCTGAAATTGCACTACTTCCTGATTTTGAAGAGAAGCTCGAGAAGATTACCAATGTTACTATCAAGGAAAACGTAACAAATATTGCTGGTGTTCCTTCATGGAACCTTGTTCTTCTTAATCATATACTTGATTTTACAGGCAAAAATAACCTCCTTGAAATCTGGCCTAATCTTGAACTGTTTACCCATGGTGGTGTCAGCTTCCCTCCCTACAGAGAGCAATACAAGAAATTAATTCCATCTCCTGATATGCATTATTTGGAAACATATAATGCTTCAGAGGGCTTTTTTGGAATTCAGGATGATCTTTCAGATAGTTCAATGTTGCTAATGCTGGATTATGGGGTATTTTACGAATTTATCCCTCTTGATAAGCTGCATGATGATAATCCTCCCGTATACACCGTGGATGATGTTGAAAAAGGGGTCAACTATGCAATGATTATCAGCACGAACGGCGGGCTCTGGAGATATATGATTGGTGATACGATCACATTTAACTCCCTCGCTCCACATAAATTTCATATCACTGGAAGAACAAAGTATTTTATCAACGCTTTTGGGGAGGAGATTATTCTCGACAATGCTGAGAAAGCTCTGATGACTGCATGTAAACAAACTGGTGCTCTAATAAAGGATTATACTGCCGGACCGATATATATGAGTGGCAAAGAGAAGGGCTCACACGAATGGCTCATTGAGTTTGAAAAAGACCCAAGTGACCTCGATCTATTTATTGATGTACTGGATAAAACACTTTGCTCAATAAATTCAGATTATGAAGCAAAAAGATTTAAAAATATTACACTTGTTAAGCCCAAAGTTTTAGCTTTACAAAAAGGAACTTTTTATCAATGGTTCCAAAAGAAAGGAAAGCTTGGTGGACAAAATAAAATGCCAAGATTATCAAATGATAGAAAATTCCTTGAGGAGATTCATCAGCTTATTTCCTAAAAAGTTATTATATTTATTTCCTACTTTCCTATCAAAAAATGAATTATGCATATAGCAATCGCAGGTAACATTGGTTCCGGAAAAACTACACTCACCGGATTATTGGCAAAACATTATGGTTGGGACGCCCAATTTGAAGATGTGGATGACAATCCCTATCTCAACGATTTCTATGAAGATATGCAGCGCTGGTCGTTTAATCTGCAGATCTATTTTCTAAATAGCAGATTTAGTCAGATCGTACAAATCAGACAAACTGGTCAGGATACTATTCAGGACCGTACTATCTATGAAGATGCTTTTATTTTCGCACCGAACCTTCATAGCATGGGCTTAATGACCACCCGTGATTTTGAGAATTATTTTGCCCTCTTTAACCTCATGAGTTCATTGATCGAACCACCTGATTTACTTATTTATCTCCGGGCAAGCATCCCTACACTTGTCAACCAAATCCAAAACAGGGGACGTAAATACGAAGACAATATCAGGCTTGATTACTTAAAACACCTTAACGAACGTTATGAGGCCTGGATCGAAACCTATAGCATGGGAAAGCTACTGATTGTAGATGCAGATAATTACAATTTCCCTGCAAGTCCGGAAGACCTCAGCGTAGTTATCGATAAGATTGACGCAAATCTCCACGGACTTTTTAAATAGAGGAATATAATAAAGCTACTCCTCTTACTCCTCTACCTCTACCTCTACCTCTGCTTCTGCCTCTGCTTCTGCCTCTGCTTCTGCCTCTACCTCTTCAGGGATGTTCACAAATAGTGAAAACTATTGATTGACAATCAGTTATATCTCATGTAAATTTATAGAAAACCCCGAAATCAGCTTAGGAGGCAAGAAATCGGGGTAATTCTTTAAAACACATGAGAAAATTACAAAGAATCTTTGAATCTACCCCCGAAATTTCATTTATTTCCCCACAGAAAGAGTTTTCTCTTTATTGGAACAGTTTTTTGGAATCGGAACTGGGTAAAATCTACCAGGCTATTCCCTGGGAGAAATTAGTCAAATCCTTGAAGTTAAAGGAGAAGCATAAAGGTCGATCCTCCCAATTCAGTCCCCAAGGCAAGCTGGCACTAATGTTCCTGAAGTCTTACTCAGGATTATCAGACCGGAAGCTTTATGAACATCTCAATGGAAGTATACAGTACCAGCTGTTCTGTGGAATCATCCTGGGACCAGAAAAGCTTGTTGATTTTAAAATCATAAGTCGGTTCCGCACAGAGATAGCTGGGAAGCTCAATATCCGGGTTACACAGGATATCCTTGCTAAAGCATGGAAGCCATACATGGAAAATCCGAACATTGTTCTGGAGGATGCCACCTGTTATGAGTCCTACATGCGTTATCCCACAAACGTGAAGCTACTGTGGGAGTGTGTTGACTGGACGTATGGCCAGATGAAACGGACCTGCAAATATCTCAAGATCCCTACTCCCCGGACGAAGTACCTGAAGCAGCGGGAGAGGTACTATGCCTATAGCCGCAAGCGGCGAAAATCAAAGAAAGAGAGAACCGTTCTGACACGGAGCTTGCTTCACCTACTAAACAAACTTATCGAGGAAACTGACAAGCTTGAGGATCAGTCCCGGATCTATCTCCAGTTTCCCGAGAGGTAT
>JAUUZQ010000159.1 GCA_030589895.1 Bacteroidales bacterium | reverse complement strand
TACGGAAAAGACCAGAATCATTATGGCTATATAATAACCTTTTATCTTCATTGTGTTTGTTTTAAAAATTAGAAAGCTTCCCGGAATATTTCACCGGGAAGTATAATGAAATGGGCTTCTTATCTCCGAGATCCTGAGCTTCTAGAGCTACTGGATGAACTTCTTCCAGAGCTGCTGCTTGAACTTCCGCTACTGCGTGAAGAACTGCTGCTTGATCTGCTTACGGAACTTCCTGAAGAACGACTTGAGCTACTGCTTGGTCTGCTGTAAGAGCTGCTGCTTCTTGTTGAGCTGCTGCTACTTGGTCTGCTGTAAGAGCTGCTGCTTCTTGTTGAGCTACTGCTACTTGGTCTGCTGTAAGAGCTGCTGCTTGTTGACCTCTTTGTAGTGGTGCTTGAACTTGCAGGACGTGTTGTAGTTGTGCTTCTGTTATAAGTGGAAGTAGAACTTGTCCGAGGTTTTGTATAACTCGGTGTATATGTCCTTGTAGACTGTGTATTACTCCTCTGTGTGCCATAATTACTGGAAGTGCGTGTTGTTGTTACACTTTTCCTTCCACTATTGGAATCATTTGTCCGCTTATTGACATTCGCATTGCTATTCGAGTTACTTCTATTGCTATTAGCATTGCTATTCCCGGAGTTATTATTGTTGTGTGGATTCTGATTGCCATTGTCCCTGTAGTTGTTATCAGATCTGTCATTACCATAATGGTTTCCACTATTGGTTCTGTTCCCGGAATTCGAATTGGTATTTCCATATCTGGAATTCGTACGGGTATTAGCATTCGTCACTCCACTCTGTTGTGTAGAACTTGTCCTGCTAACTCCCGGAGAAGAACTACCGGACTTGGTTTCAGTTCTTGGGTCCCTGTAAGTCTTACTTCTTGTATCCCCATAAGAGCTGCTTCGCGTTGCACTGCTACCATTATTCAGTGTATTCCTGGATCTGTAGCGAGGATCATTTCCTAAGGCATCAGTCTTTCTGCTCTGAGTGCTGCTATGGATTCCAGAGTTACTGTAACCATAAGATGACCTGGAAGATAAGCTGCTGTTGTAATACCTGTCATACTTATTTGTACCGGACCCTCTATAAGATCTTGAACTATAATATGCCGTGTTATATCCGCCGTATCCATAGTAATCATATCCATAATATCCGGAGTAATAAGATCCATATCCGTAATATGGGCTCCTCCATCCATAATATCCGTAAGGACTATAGTAGTTATATCCGTAACCGTAGCCAAAGCCATAAGAAGGATATCCAAATCCCATACTGATTCCCCAATGAAATGGGCTCCCTGTATAAAAATACATGTCGCTATAGTAAGGATCATAATAATCCCAACCATAATAATCATTTGAGAATCTCCTTATCCTGGAAGAGTAATAATAATCATCGGAACCATAATAGTTGTTATTTATGATCACCGGAGTATTCTCATTTCCATAGTTCTCAACATACTGACCATCTGTATTCTCATTAGCATATTGCTCCTCACTACCCTGAGGATCGTAAACTTCTCCATTTAACTCACCATCCATTTCAAGTCGATATTTTTCATAATCACTTAATCCTTTAGTGTATGAAGTATCATATTGTGTTGGTTGAGCCGCCATTGCTGTTGCCGGAGTAATTGCAGGCTGCGATGCAACATATTGTGTCTGACTCTGTGTGGCCGGATTATAATATACATCATCGTATTCAACATAAGCCGTATTGCTTGAAGACCCACAAGATGCCAGAATAAATGCTGCGCTAATCGATATAATTGTTAATGTTTTCATAACTGTACCCTCCTTGTAAATTTGCTTCTTACTATTTAATATCTAGTATCTCAAAGTTCGTGCCAAATAGCACTCAAAGAATATTTGATTTCCCTATATGTCCTGTCAGATAAAGAATTGTTAGGGCAAGTTAAGAAATTCTGTGACACAGATGAGCTTATGCAGGCTATTTATAATTAACTTATTCACTATGGGGTGAGGGGTGAAAAAGTGAAAAGTGAAGAAGTAAGAAGTAAAAAGTAAAAAGTAAAAAGGAAATGTCATCCTGAACTTGTTTCAGGAAAGTGAAAAGGGCTGAAGCCTGGTTAATTCCAATCAGGTACTGATACTGTGCTCTGGAAATTAGAATAATTATAAGCAGGATTTCGCAAAGGACAATATAATTCACCTCTTCTGGGATTATCACTTTGTGTATAAATCCATATTTGCTCCTGATCCCAACATATAATTTCATCGCGGGAATCTCCTGAAACATCTATAACTGTACTGCATAAATCAGGATGACCATCATCAGGAAATACTACCACTAACTGTCCCTTACCATTAAATAGCCCACCATCTCCGGAACTTGCATTCAAAAGAAAATACTCCTCTCCATCCCCTTTCCAATTAACAGGCAAGCATCTGCTTCCAAATGGACCAGGTTCAAATGAATGATACTTCTCCCCTTTGGCATTATAAAAATGGATGGTTCCCTGACTACCCCAAAAATTACAGGATACCATCTCCAGTCCGGGCAAATCATTTCGAAAATTGGCAATTGAAGGGCTCTGCACATAACCAAGCAGATTATGCACAATTATATTACCGGATATATCCAACACCATCATTCCCCAATCGCCGGCACCATAAACTATTTTCAGAGAGCTGTCAGCAGGATTTTCAAATGAAGCTATTGCAAGCCCATCTGCCTCTCCTTTAATTATATTATTATTATCCCACAGCACTGCTCCATCATCATCTATTAATGTATATCCGATCACAAGTTCATCTTTTCCATCCTTATCAATATCATATGCTGAAGGATAAGAAACTGATTCTATCTCTTGTGACCATATTGGTCTTAAACGTTCGTTAAAAGCGTAGACTCCTCCTTTTTGTTCCACCACTATCATATCACTATCCCTGCCCTTCCCCTGTAAATCGCAAAAAAAGATACGCATACCCGCCCTCTTGCCCGTGATTCCTTTTAGCACAATGCTGCCAGGTAATGAACCTTTTTTAATCTGCTTCCCTGATTTCCCTTCAAGAACTATTATCCTGTTCCCCACAACATAGACAACTTCTTTCGCTCCATCACCATCAATATCATGAATCTGGATGGGCAGGTCATAAGTCGTCAATTGATCCTCACTGTTTGGCTTGCCTTTTTGCCATAGCATATCACCGGAAAAATTCAAAGCTGTAATACAAGCTGGCTCAATACCACCTTTTTTATGCTGCACAAACAGAATATCATCTTCCCCATCCCCGTTTAAATCACCAAACCTAAGGTTATTCCCCGTTCCAAAATTACCTGTTGAAATCGAGTTTAATAATACTGCTACAGGATTCTCATTCAGTCTCATGGCTGTTTGATTTGCTTGTTCATGCCTGTACCGGTTCAGCCTTCTTTTCTCAAATTTCAGTGTGCTAACCCGTACATCGTAAAAATCTGCTTTGACATCAGAAAGCAATCCAATTTTACCTTTCCCAAATGTATTATCTGATGCAACAAGGTTAATGGTATCATTCACCTGAGCATATATTCTATTGTCCCGTAGTGTAACCACACATTCATACTTTTCACCCGGCTTCCAATGTATCTTTCGAGATGCCAAAACCTTTTCATACGGACGGTAAGGAGCTGTTGCATGCTGAACCAGTTTCAGCATTAACATATTCCCTTCCATTCCAAAGAAATAGTAGCATCTGTCATTCTGATACCTGAACATTATACCACATTTGTCAAGAATTTCATGGGGAACGAATGTAAACCGCAGAGAATAATTGCTCCAGAGGCTGTCTCCAGCAATAATAGATGAGTGAGTATGTCTTTTCAAGGGTCTCATCTCCGAATCCAGATTAGAATAATTCTGTCGCAGAAATACAGTCTCCCCCTCTTCAACTATTTCCCATGCAGTTTGATACCCCTCCTCTTTCCCAAATGAAGTAATCGTCCAATTTCCCTTTTGCCCGGCCTCAGGCAAATAGTAAAACTCTGTTAAGGGTCCTGATTCACTTGAAAGATACCCAATCGGAAGATGATCAAATTCATCCTCAAAAAGCACTGTTTGAGACAGATTTCCGGAACATGAGGAGAGTATTATCAACAACAACAGATAAATTGCTTGTTCCGGATTTTTGCCCACTGACATAATAAGTAATTTGAGGTAAATATACATTTTTCTCTGTTGGAGCCATTAAACAGGACGTTTCTTCACATAACAATATCGCTGTTCCATCAATTATCCAATGAAATCAGAAATATTCGTTTCAGATTCTCCTATCTTTAATATATTTACAAGATCAAGGTAAGCGAGATATACATGAGATTATTTTTACTTTCAATATGCTTTCTTCTGACTCAATCGATTATGGCTCAGAAGCCTGTGATCTTAACAGATTTCATCTCTCAGGAATCTATCACAGACTTTCAACTTTACTTTTACCATGATCCGCATTGCAAAATGGATGCACCTGTTGCTTTTTCTCAAATTTATGCTGAAAAATTTCAACGCCTCGACTTTAGCAATGAAAAATTAAATATCGATCAGATCAAGCCTGAAGACTGTCTTTGGTTCAGGTTTATATTTGAGAACAGATCAAGTAAACAAATCTCCTTCCATCTTCAACCAAATATATTTTCAATCTTTGGAGAATTCAAGCTTTATCAAAAATTTGACAATGGAATTATCAATGAGCGAAGATCAGGTTTCAATGTCTTACCCTCCAACAAGGATGTCAATATCAGTGGGTCTGATGATCTTCGTTTTTTTATTACACCGGGAGATTCAGACACCATCTATCTGCATGCCACACTCTCAGAAGAATCAAAGCTATCTGATTTAACATTTACAATATCAACCCACGATAGTGTCCTTAAGAAGGATAAATCGAGAAGACTTCTGTTTGGGATTTTCCTGGGCATCATGATTATCATGATCTTATATCATATACCACTCTACATTCAGGTAAGAGAGGTAAGCTATTTGTACTACATATTCTACATCCTTGCCTTCATTGCCTTCTTTGTGAATAAGGAGGGCTACATTTATGAGATCACTCCACAGTTTACAAATGCTCCAATAAATATATTTTTACTGCAGATTTTTCTCCTGTTCTTTTTGCTATTTGGAAGAGCTTATCTCGATACCGCAAAGACTCTTCAAACCTGGGATCGGATTTTGGTGATGACCATTGGTTTTATTATCAGCGGACTGGTGCTAAATGTTGTGATGATTGCCTTGAGCAATAAGGGACATTATATTCCAGATTTCATTCAGCTAATTGCCTTATCGATTAATATTATTTCTGCTCCGGCATCTCTTTTCCTTGCCGCTTTACCTGCCTTTATTTTGCGGAAAAAACATTTTGGTCCGGCGAGGTATTTCCTGATAGCAAACGTATTCTTAATATTGGGTGCTTTATTGTTATTTCTATTCAATGATTTTTCCATTGGAAAGCATGGCCTTGAAATCGGTGTGACTTTACAGATTGTCACATTCTCTGTTGGCTTGGGAGAGAAGATCAATGTACTGAAAAAAGACAGGGAGCTGGCCCAAAGAAAAATTATTGATCAGCTGAGGGAAAACGCAGGATTAAAGGATAAGGTAAATCGTGAGCTGGAGGATAAAGTCAGGGAACGAACAAAAGAGATTCGCTCTCAAAAGGATCAGATTGAAAGACAGAATAAGGAGATCAAATACAGTTTCGATTATGCCAAACGAATACAAAGTACTGTTCTCCCTACAAATGAAGTTTTCGAAAATCTCTTTGCTGAGAATTTTATCTTTTTCAAACCCAGAGATATTGTTAGTGGGGACTTCTACTGGATTTCTCAGAAAGGAAGTAAGATTTTTATTACAGCATCAGACTGTACAGGCCACGGAGTTCCCGGTTCACTGATGAGTATGCTTGGGATTACTATGTTACATGAAATTGTTAATGAAAAGAATTTTTCAAGGTCAGATGAAATTCTTAATGAATTAAGACTAAACATAGCCAGAACCCTCAAACAGGAAGGCAAACCCGGAGAGCAAAAAGATGGGATGGACATGGTCCTCTTAATATATGACAGAACCACACGTAAGATGGAGTTCTCAGGTGCCAACAATCCCATGTACATTATTCGTGACGGTGAGATGATCGAGTATAAGGGAAACAATATGCCTGTTGCTTATTACGATAACATGACGCCTTTCACCAGGCATACCATTCAGATGAAGCAAGGTGACAGGGTCTATATGTTCTCAGATGGATTTCCTGATCAATTCGGAGGCCCCTTGGGGAAGAAATTTAAATACCGTCCGTTCAAAGACCTGTTGCTCGAAGTCCATGAACGTCCAATGGAAGAGCAAAAGAGAATCCTTAAAATGGTCTTCGATGAATGGAAAGGGAATCTGGATCAGATTGATGATGTGCTGGTGATGGGCTTGAGATTTTGAGGCGTTGACTTATAACAGCTTATACATATGCTATAGCTTAGAGGCGCAACAGAACGCTTCAAAAATCAGACTTTCTTACTATTTATTCCAAAGGTCCCATTCTTGCATTTAAATAAAAATGAAACAAAAATTGATTTATACCGTATATAGATAACAGTATAGTTCTATATATAATATGAAAAAGTAAAATGATGAGAAAAGGAATAGTTTTTTTATTGATGGTTTTGATTATCAGTGCATGTGGAAAAGATGATGTAACAACCGGGTTTTTAGAAGGAGTTGTGAGTGATAAAGTCACAGGAGATTATCTGGCTGATGTTCGGCTAATTGTATTTGATGCAAATACCAATGCTCCAACCGGGTCATCTCATCTTACAAACAGCGATGGAGCATATGAGATAGAATTAGAGCCGGGAACTTATTTTTTGAAGCTCTATAAACTTGGCTATAACAGTATCCCAAATACGGGTACAAGTGCCATTCCCTTAACTGTAATCATTGAAGAGAATACAATTACGAATTTCATGATGTCAGAAAGTGATATAAGCGATGGTAGTATTATTTCAGGGAAAGTTGAATCAGCAGGCAGTCCACTCTCAGGAGTGCTGGTAATTGCTGAAAACAATGAAACAGCAATTTCTTCTGTTTCAGATGGCGATGG
>JAUUZQ010000185.1 GCA_030589895.1 Bacteroidales bacterium | reverse complement strand
TTATCGCCTTTACAAACTGGTCATATCCCGCATGAAGTGAAAGCCTGAAACCCAAATCTTTAATCGGCTCGCTTAAATGATCCGTTAATAACGAATCTGATAAATATTTATCCAAATAAAGCTCCTCAGACCTGAAAGTCAGGTCGATAATTGGATCCATCCTGAATCCAAAAAAATGCGGTAAGATGTTTTGCGCCTCACCCTCCAGTGAAAATACATTCTCATCCAGAATAATATCCAATTCCCTGAACCCAATGTTTTTCCCCTCAAGAAATAGTTCTCCGTTAAGTTGCTCAACTTCATTATCAGGCAGGGAGAAACTAACATTCTCTAATTTAGCAGTCAGGACTCCCCCTCCGTCAAGAAAAATAGCGTTGGACGCATCTATAATTCCATCAATATCCCCACCAATTACAATTTTACCTTTCAAGCCCTGAATGGATTCAATATCAATAATTTCATTAATGAGGGAAAGGTCTGCATTACCATCTATACTTATATCAACGATCGGAGTCCCCACATTGGAAACATGCATGTTAAGATCAATATGTCCATCGGGAAATGAGGCGTAAAAATGATCCATGCTTAGCTCTGCTTCTGAAAAATCGGAAGCAGCACCATTCGTGACAAATCCCTCGAAACTAATATCTGTTATCGACTGCTTGATTGACTTTACTTTAAATCCCAGATCGCTGGCACTAAAATTAATTTTTACCAGGGGCAACTGCTCTCCTATATTTCCAACTACTTCTCCGTCAAACGATATCTCTCCCGATCCAATCTGCTCAATCTCATCCATATCCAGAACGCCTCTTAGTATGAAGTTAAGCAAGTCAATACCTTCATTTTTGGCCCTGAACTTAATATCCATGTAATTATTTTGCGCGAGCAGTACATCTCCGGACAGCTCAAAAATAGCGTCCTTAATATCCAGGGTACTATGATCCAGGGACAACTTCTCCATATTAATATCATAAATCAAAGAGCTATTGAGAATGATACTTCGGGGTTTATCGAGAATAATATCTTCATATTCAACTCTGCTCAGATCAACATTCAGATCAATAGCTGCAGTGATTATTTCAGGAAGATAAGTAAATGCGCTTTTTAAATAGTTTATCTGTGCTGATACGTTTATCTTACCGGGAACATCAATATAATTTATGATCAGCTTGGAAATCTCCAGGTCGTTCATGTCCAATGAGACCGAAGAGCTATCATCCTTAACAGTCTCCGCATCAGGAACTTCTCCAAAGCTTATCCCCAACGCCTTTTCTATGTTTGAAACAGAATCTGCAAATACAAAATAATTTATCTCCCCCTCTCCCATTCTCACCTTTGACACTTTATATTTTCCTTTGATCAGCTGAACAATATCAAGTGCAACATATATCTCATCCATCCTGAACAAGGGAACAGTATCAATTATCTCTGTTGAATCCATCCCCTGAAAAAAACTCAATTCATGTAGTTGCAATGTTATATCCGGAAAATGACGAAACGGCCGGAGATTCATGTTTTCCATCTGCACATTTCCGGGATATGTGTCGTTCACATAATTCAGTCCTTTATCAATAATTTTTCCCCTGAACAGATAAAAAGCAATGAGTACAAGCGCAATTAAAGCCACCATGCCCAATAAGACTCTACCGAACCAAAGCAATATAAATCTTACTGTTTTTTTCATCTGTCTATAACTGATTTGCACCACTGCAAAAAGCTTTTAATTAAGAGGGTGCTACAACAAACCATTTTACGAATTTAGTATAAAAACAATTCACTCATTTACTGTCTGGCAGAAAACTCCCGTTTATCGAAAGCACTTAATAAAAAATAAATTATCTTTCTTCAATGAAAACCATAACTATGAAACGAATTGTCATTTTTCTGCTAGTAACAAGCATAAGTTTTTCTCTTCAGGCCCAGGAGCGACGAATAATCAATTTACCCGACATTCCGGGATACCAGACATTGCTGTGCGATTTTCATATGCATACCGTATTCTCCGATGGGTACGTATGGCCAACTGTACGGGTTGATGAAGCATGGGAAGAAGGGATAGATGCCATTGCTATTACAGATCATCTGGAATACCTGCCACATAAAAACGATATATCTGCCGATCACAACAGAGCATGGGAGATAGCCCAAAATTATGCTAAAAACAAAGATGTAATTGTTATTGCAGGAACGGAGATTACAAAAGGAATGCCTCCGGGACATTTTAATGCACTGTTTATTAAAGATGCCAATACCATTTTACACGATGATTATAAAAGTGCCATTGGGGAAGCCGTCGGACAAGGTGCATTTATTATATGGAACCATCCCGGATGGAAACGTCAACAACCGGATACCATGCTTTGGTGGGATGAGCACAATCTCCTGCTTAAGGAAGGATGGCTTCATGGAATTGAAGTGGCCAATGGACATGAATATTATCCTGAAGCAATTAACTGGGCACGTGACAAGGATCTTACATTTATGGCAAATAGTGATATTCATCAACCAATTCACATGGCATTTGATGTGGTAGAATCGCACAGACCTGGCACGCTGGTTTTTGTAACAGAACGTAGTGAAGGAGGTATCCGCGAAGCACTTTTCAACGGCAGGACAATAGCATATTATAAAAACCTGCTAATGGGAAAAGAGGAAATTCTAAGAGCATTTCTTCTGGAATCACTGTTTATCAAAGAGAGTCCGGAGAGCAATATATTTACATTCCTGAATCCTACCGATATAATTCTGAAATTAAAACTCGACAATAAAATTTACCAGGACTGGAGCAGATCGATACACATTGATCCCGGGAAAGAGGTATTATTTAAACTCCCTGCTGATAGCAATAAAGATGAAATCATGCTCAGTATCGAAAATTTCCTTATTGGAGCAGAGGAGAGCCTTTCAATTCCTTTGTCAAGCATTAGAACTATTCATCAATAATTTTTTCAGATAGTGGGAATTTTCAGTAATTTTAGCTCTCTTCTGCAACTATTACTACTCTTTTTACGTATAGCAGAATATAGAAACTGTTTTAAAATCTTGGAAAAATGAAGAAGAAAATACTACATATAAGCACAGGATTAATCATTGTTGCATTCATGATTTTACCATCTTGTGATTTTTTGGAGGAGTGTGGAAACTGTGAACTTGTTGAAGTAGATTTAGACGGTAACATCACTTATGGCACTCCACTGTTTGTTTGTGGCGCAACCTATCAGGAATATATAAATTCCGAAATAACCTATACTGCTGATGGTTCCTATTATTGGAACTGCGATTAAGCTTTTTAATTTCAATATTTTTAACTAATTTGCTTTGGTTTCTTTTATGTAATTTCTTTCTCCGATATAGCATGCGATTACCCTAATCCCTACAATAAATGAAGAAAAAACTAATTCGTATAACTGCAGGCTTAATCTTATCAGTAGCATTAATATTGCCCTCCTGTGAAGGACTTGAAAATTGTGGTTTTTGTGAACTTGTAACCAATAATGATGGAGAAATCTCAACCGGACCTCCTATCTTCTTCTGTGGTGAAAACTTAACTGATAAACAGTCCTCATCACCCGTAACCATTGGTAATGTTACTACTTACTGGGATTGTGATTAGAAAGCACAAGTGGCATTGGTCTATACAAACTGCTATT
The DNA here is from genome assembly GCA_030589895.1 of Bacteroidales bacterium. Classification (GTDB taxonomy): domain Bacteria; phylum Bacteroidota; class Bacteroidia; order Bacteroidales; genus JAUUZQ01. The sequence goes on along the minus strand of JAUUZQ010000185.1, from coordinate 1,365 downwards.
CATACCTTACCCCTATTACTACGACGTCATCTACTTGTTCAATGTCTGATTTATAGGCTTCGAAAATTTCATTTAACTTTTTCCCCTGGTCAATCATAGACATGCTTTGAATATCAAGGAGCACCTTTCTGAAGTTTTTCGAAAGAAACTTCTTTTGTAATGGTCCGCCAAACTGATCAACATATCCATCAGAAAAAGTATAGAATGTATCGCCTTTTTTCAAATCAATTGTTGTCATTTTATAATCATCCATTCTCACATGAATTGAAACAGGCATCTTATCTCCCTTATATTGTATGAGCTCACCATCACGAATAAGATAGAGTGGATTATTTGCCCCGGCAAAATAGAGTTTATCCTTTTCAAAATCGATTACAGAAACAGTCATATCCATTCCGTCCTTGATCTCGCTTTCTTCTCGCTCCTGGTTCAGGGAATTGATAATCATAGTCCGGAGACTATTAAGTATCTCATGAGGGGAAATTATATTTCTATTGTTAATAATCTCATTCAGGAGACTTACACCCAGCATACTCATAAATGCCCCGGGAACTCCATGACCTGTGCAATCGGCAGTGATAATTATCTGCCTGTTATCTATTTTATTAACCCAATAAAAATCACCACTTACTATATCCCTGGGTTTATACAGTACAAAATGCTCAATCTCATCAGAGAATAGTTCCAGGGATGGAAGAATTGCAGTCTGAATTTTTTGGGCATAATGAATACTGTCAGTAATATGCATTTTCTGATAAGCAATTTGGTCCCGCTGCATTTCTGCTTCCTCTTTCTGCTTTTCAATCTCATCTTTTTGAGCAGTTATTTTTACATTTTTTTGTTCTAATAAGAGATTGGCTTTCTTTTTATTGCGATAGTTTACATAAATAAAATATGCAAGTCCAAGCATTAATAAAAGTGCGACTATAGCTGCTATTATTACCAGCTTCTGTTTCTGTATCGCCTCAAGCTGAATAGCGATCTTCTGATCCTGAGCCTGAATCTCTTTTTCTTTTTCAAGGAGAACAATGTCTTTTTCGGAAATTTGCCCTTCCTGCTTTGCCAACACCTCTTTCTGCACATCCATCTTTTTTGTTTGTTCATGAATTCTGTACTTCTGAACAACAATTTCTTTCTCCTTACTAACTATTTCACTGTTTTTATTTAGGATTTCCTTCTCTTTGGAAAAAATCGTTCTCACCTTAGCTTCAAGTTCTTTCTCTTTCAGCATGATTTGTTCACCAAGCGCTTTCAGCCTGGCTAACTGGGCCTGTATCATTGAGTCCTGCTCAGCAATAACAATACGCTGCTGACGTGTAACTTCTTTTTCCTCTGTCAGCTCTTCATCTGTAACAACAAAAAGCT
>JAUUZQ010000121.1 GCA_030589895.1 Bacteroidales bacterium | reverse complement strand
GTGAATATTGTCTGAAATGATTGAAGATGCGGAACTTTGATCGGCTCCTGACCTATCTGTTATAGTTATTACACCTGTTCCGGCGGTCAACAACGAATTGCTTCCTAAGACCAGGAAAAAAAATACTAAAAATACTGTTTTTGTATATTTATTAATGTTCATCATTAGTATCGGTAAAGCCAATGGTCACTTATTCACGAAAAAGTACCGTATCCTGCATGCCTGACCATTGCTCTGATCATCACGCTCTTTGGCTATCCTAATCTCCAACAGATGCTTACCCTGAGATAAATCACCTGCCAGGGTATAATACCGTGGAAGATGCAGGCGCTTGCTCGAACGTGTATATAGATTTAAACTATGCCATTTATTTCTATCTATGCGGTACTCAATAATACCTGCATCCTGACCTGCAGCGACGGCAATACCAACAGCCTTTCCCTCAAATTTTAATCGCAATTTACTCCCGGGTCCATTACTGATCAACATAGGAACATTGACATAATTTGACCGCACTCCTGTACCATCATTTGGATTCCATATTGAGTCAATCCTCCAGCTTTCAGATAATTCTGCTGATGAAATATCCAACAAATATCCATTGTCATAACAACTTTCATCTAATTTCTCAACAGGAAGGTGAGGCAATATTTCAGCATCATCATCAATCTGACCGGCAAATGCACTGTCAAGAAATTGTATCAATGAATGGGCATAAATTCCCTGTCCAAAAGGTGATGGATGTAAGTTTTTGAAATCCTCTTCCCAGGTAAATTCGTGATTGTCTATTCTGTCAGTAACTTCTTTTGCCAGGTTAATTACAGGTATTTGGTAATGCCCGGCTACTTTATTGTGATTCCTGATCACCTCAGGCTCTTCTCCAGCCCTGTAGGCTTTCATTTTTTTCGGATCAGCAAAATGCATCATCACAATATCAATGGCAGAATTTGATTGTCGCAAGTGCCTGATAATACCTTCCATACCTCTGATCTGTTCTGTCGAGGTCCTGCCAATTGATGCATCATTCACAGCAGCCTCTTCAAACAGAAGGTCGATCTTGCCATAAGCCAATACATCCCGCTCCATTCGATAAGCTGCGGATGTTGTTCCCATGGATCCAATACCTGCTGCAATAAATTCAAATTCAGTTTCAGGGAAACGCTGAATAAGATAAGCACAAATACTATCTCGCCATCCTGAATTATACGTGATCGAACCACCTAAAAATGCTACGCGTCCTTTGTTGACATTTTTAAACTTTATGTGACAATTCCGGATTCCCCCTCGTATTTGATGATAGTTTGATGCATCCAGGTTTATCATTTGGGCCTTTAAGCCACTTAATGATAACAAAAAGAGTATGACAAATATTCTGATTCTCATTGAAGCTGTCAGTACACCTTAAAGGTTGAAATATTAGGGCTGCTGTTTTCCTGGGTTTCTAATACTACAATTCTCACTTTACGGGTAGTTATTGTATCTGTTTTCAGTGAGAAGTCAAAGCCAATCTCATTCCCATGATAAAAGGTCATCCATTGCTTGCCATCCCATGACTGAAGTTCAAATTCACGAATGCTCGCATTTCTTATCTGTTCCGTTAAAGTTATCCATGAAAAGGAAACAGGTGTTGGGAATTCAAATCCAAGATATGATGGTGAATCATCCTTTTTAGGCTCCCACCATACTTTATGTTTTTTTCCTTCCGCAAAATCAGCTCCTTCACCTCCGAAAATTGCTTCAGCAGATCTGTTTGCCTGTGAAAAAGATGATGCAAAACCTTTTTTACCTTCAGTGATTTCCACAGGCATGGTCGAAATGGGGTCTAATTGTAATGCATCTCCCTCGATAGTTAGTTCTATTATATTATCAGGAAAGAATGAAGCAGAATCTTCTATCTTAATGCGCAATACACCATTCTCCTGGGTAAAGGAGACAGGATTACCTGCAAGATTGCGGCTATCCATAATCTTTAATCCCGGATCTGCCAGTGCAAACTCTCTTTTGGAGGCAGCTGCGAAATCTGTCAATATATGCAGATAGATTTTATTCCCCTTTCTCGTCGAAACGCCCCATGGACCAGGTTTATATGGGCCGCCAGTAGTCCCATAAATACTTTCTCCATTATCGGATAGCCATTTTCCAATGGAGATATAATTTTGATATTCCGGTTCAAAAATCAAGCCTTCTGGTGTAGGACCTGTATTGAGAGCCAGATTCCCTCCGGCACCGGCACATTGAAGTAAAAGCCTCAGGTTAGTATGATAGGATTTAACTTTTACCCCTCCTGTCCACGACCAGGCAGTGGCCATGGTTGCACATGTTTCCCAGGGACGATCGATCTGGAATTTACCAATCTCCTGCTCAGGATTATCGTAATCTCCATTCACTTCAATGCCTGGCATGCCACTTCCCCATCTTCTGTTGACCAATATTCCCGGCTGTAGCGTTCTGATCATCTTCAATAGCCGTGGAGTATCCCAATCCTCTGATTTTGTACCCAGGTGATCAAAAAATATACCGTCAATACGTCCGTATTCAGTCAGAAGCTGGTGTAGATGTTCGTACATGTACTCCCTGTATGTGGAATGATTTTCAGTCAGGCAATCGGGGTGATGCCAATCGGGCTGAGAGTAATACCAGAACAACTTAATATCCTGTTTATGGCAGGCATCTGCCAGCTCCTTCGCGATATCTCTTCCAAATGGTGTATTGCTTATTTTATAGTCTGTGTTATGCGCATCAAACATGCAAAATCCATCATGGTGCTTTGTTGTAAATATTAAATACTTAGCGCCTGATTCCCTGACCATTGTTACCCAGTCATCTGCATTAAATTTCACCGGATCAAAAAATGTATAGAGAGAATCATATTTTTCCATGGGAACGCCACTGGTGGCTTGCCTTCCGGCTCCCGGTCTTGGCCCAAATCTTCCCCAGCTTATGGGTACTTCAGCAATACTGCTTGGACCCCAATGGATGAACACGCCAAATCTGGCATCTTCAAACCACTCCAGGTCTTCAGCATTCGCATAGATATACGGCAGAAATTCATCAGGTACAGCTTTCTCTTCGGGACTCCGGACATTGCAGCCATACATCGATACCAGGAAAAGCAGGATTGGAAATAATTCTTTGATTCGTTTCATCTTAATAGGAGTAAATGATCGAAGGAATAATATTAATCAAAATTTTACATTGCTGAAATCGAAACAGACAATCTGAACGCTGAGTTACCTATTCTGAACGCTGATTTACCTACTCTGAACGAAGATTCATCCTATTTGGAACTCAAATTCGCTTTATTTGTATTTTATACTAAACATGATAAAACGATTACTTGCTGTTTTGACGGTGTTGAGTGCTCTTGCATTCTCAGTTGTCCAGGCTCAGGATAAGCCAAATATTCTATTTATTGCAGTGGATGATTTGAATTGTGATTTTGGAGCTTATGGCAATCCGCTTGTGAAAAGCCCAAGCCTGGATGAGCTCGCCGCCGAAGGGGTTCTTTTTACGAATAATCATGCCCAACAAGCTGTTTGTGGTGCTTCAAGAGCAAGCATGTTAAGCGGTTTTACTCCCGAGCATACCGGGATTACCAGTTTCCGCATATACCTGCGGGATCTGTATCCTGATGTTGTAACCTTACCCCAGTTTTTTAAGAATAATGGCTACCATACCGCAGGGATGGGAAAGATCCATGACCCAAGAAATGTTTCTCTTACCGATAAGGTTGATCTGATTAGCTGGACCGAATTTATTGATATTGCAGGAAATGCTTATGTTACATCAAGTGGCAAACCGGTTACGGAGATGGCCGATGTGGATGATGATGCTTACACGGATGGACGTATAGCCGACGAAGGAATCAGGCAAATAGCAAAGCTATCCGGTGGAGCCAATCCGTTTTTTATCGCAGTTGGGTTCAAAAAACCCCATTTACCCTTTTCAGCCCCAAAAAAATATTGGGATCTGTACGATCGTGACAGCATATCACTGGCTCCATTTCAGGAATTTGCAGAAAATGACCTGGAGTTTGTGCACAACCCCGGAGCTGAACTCATAAATGGCTATGATGACGTACCTGCAGAGGGATCTTTTTCAGCAGATCTGCAAAGAGAATATATCCACGGCTATTACGCCTGTGTATCCTACATAGATTCTCAGGTGGGAAAACTGATAAAGGAGCTAAAACAACAGGGCGTTTACGACAACACCATCATTGTATTGTGGGGTGACCATGGTTTCTCCCTTGGCGACCATACCAATTGGGGAAAGCATACCAATTTCGAATATGCCACCCGTTGTCCGCTCATCATTAAAGCACCCGGAAAGGTTCAGGGAGAGATCAATCAGTCTCCATCAGAACTGCTTGATATCTATCCAACCCTGATCGAACTTGCCGGATTTCAGATTCCTGACACCCTGGATGGCAACAGCCTTGTTCCCATACTTGATGGTACAAGCGACGAGGTTAAAGCTTTTGCAATAAGTCAGTTTAAAAGAGGAGGGAAAAAGGGCTTTTCCCTGCGGTCTGAATATTATCAATATGTTGAATGGAGAAACGATGATGTTGTGGATCATCGCCAACTGTTTAACTTCGTAAACGATCCCTATCAGACCAATAATATATGTAGCACTCCTGAAGGAGTTGAGTTGGTTGATACATTTTCAATAAGATTGAATACCTACCTTGAAACAGGTGAAAACAGACCCCCCTTAATCCTGACAGAAGATGCCGATAGCCTGGGTATCTACAGAAATTATCATTATGTTGAGTTCAACATATATGAAGATTACAATGATAAAATCACTCCGGTAAAAGATGTGAAAATTAGTCTTGACAGGCTTAAGCTCCCTACCAGCAGTATGGGCTATGCAGCTTTGCAGCTGCAACCCGGGAATTACAGCTATTCACTTGAAAAGCAAAATTACTTCTCAAAGGATAATCATTTTCTCTTGTCAAATGACACCATAATTATTGATACGCTGAAAAGAACGCTTACAGATGCTACAATTGCCTTCAGCGTAAAAAGTGACAATACCCCTGTAATTAATGCTGAAGTTGCTGTAAATGACACCGTGAAATTAACTGATTCATCAGGATTAGCCTCTTTCTATGACTTGCCTGTTGATTCTGTGTATGATTATACCATTACAAAAGAGAATTATGAAATCCAAAGCGGAACCATGGTTCTGAGAATCGATACAACTGTAGATGTTGAATTGGATATTCTAAGGTATAATCTTGAATTTCAAATAATCGAAGAGGCTACACAACAGTCCGTTACCGGGGCACATATCACGATTGGTGATCGCACCGGTCTATCTGACATCGCAGGTATGGCCACATTTCTCAGCTTTCCGGCGGGTAATTACGAGTACACCATTGAAGAAGAATCGTATCAGAATTATGATGGAAATTGTCATCTGACTGCTGACACATCTATTGTAGTTGAACTAAAATGGCCCCTGCATATTTTACAATCTGAATCTGATCAGGTCCTGATTTATCCAAACCCCGCGACAAGTGAACTCAAGGTCCGTTCCCCATTTCCGATTACCCATGTTTACATGACAGATATCTGTGGCAAAACTATATTTCAAGAATCCTGCTCCAGGGAAACAAGTATTTCCCTTGATATCACTTTTCTTGCAAGCGGACTCTATTTTATAGGGATTGAAAATAGTAGTCTAAACAGGAGACATCAGGAAATAATAACTAAACAATAATGATTACTGAAATTAAAAGCATAATGCAAGGCAGAATGATCGTGAAAGCTGTCATTTTAACACTGGCTGTACTTGTGATTAAACCAGTAAATTCATATGCTCAGTTAGGCTTCTTCTCAGAATACTGGCAGCCTAAAAGCATTGAATCTCCGTCGTTTATTGAAAAGGCAAAGCCTGAGAATTTGCCCGAGTCGGTTATATCCGTCAATGTCAATGATACCATTCGCCTTATATCTCCTTATGTTGGAGGCTATAACCTGAACACCTATAATGGTGGGAAGATGTATGATAAACCTTTTCTACTTGAAAATATCCGGAACCTGGATCTTCCATTTTTTCGCTACCCGGGAGGTTCAGGATCAAATTGGTACTATTGGGAACATTCCAAACCTGATGGCCCTGATGATGTGGATACCTACATTGTGAAAGGTGAAATAAAGACAACTATTAAATGGGGAGATGAACCAGATAAGGATTACCTCTCCCTCGATAATTTTTACAGATTAAGAGACTCATGTCAGAATGAAGGAATACATGTTGTAAATTACTCCTATGCCCGTTATGGACGCTCCGAACATCCTGTTCAGCAGGCAGCTCACTATGCAGCAGATTGGGTGAGGTATGACAATGGAAGAACAAGATTCTGGGAAATTGGAAATGAAATTTACGGTGCATGGGAGCCGGGATACATTATTGATACAAGTCTCAACCTTGATGGTCAGCCAGAACAGATTACAGGAGCATTATATGCACAACATTGCCTGGTTTTTCTTGATTCCATGAGAGCAGCAGCAGCAGAGATTGGCGCTGAAATAAAAATCGGTGCAAACCTGGGTTTCCAGGAGAATAGGTCTGAATGGGATATTCCTGTTCTCCAGGTTCTTGGAGATAAAGTAGATTTTTACATTGTTCACGAATATTTTGGAAATGGACAGAATGCAGATCCCTGGGAAGTACTTGAATCTATTGATGTTTTTTATGAACAGAAAGCACACATTGATCATTTAAAAAACCAGTATTGTGACAGCTATGTGCCCCTGGTTTTGACAGAGTGGAATACAAGATATTACGGAAGTTATCAGAATGTATCCTGCACAAATGGAATGCATAATTTACTGGGGCTAAAAGGAATTATCAATGAAGGATTTGGTTTGTCCTGCAAATGGAACCTGGTATGGCGATTCAACGATGGAGAGACCCACGGACTGATCTCCAGCGAAAAAGATAATCCTGCAATAGAAGGGATTCCAAAATACTCTCCCAGAGCCCCCTATTTTTATATGGATCATTTTAAAAAGTTTCTTGGCGATGTTTCAGTGAATAACAGTACCGGACAAACAGACAGTATCGATATTTTTAGTTCGGTTTTTCAATCGGGACATTCAGGAATAGTCATTCTGAACAGGGCAAAAACATCCAAAAATATAGCATTAAACATGAATGACTATATTTTAGGTGACAGGTATTATTGGTACACTTTAACTTCGGATGATGGAAATCCCTTTTCACGGAAGGTAAAGATAAACGGGCAAAGCAATCTTGACTATGATGCCGGTGGCCCCCTGAATTATAATGATATTGAAGCATGGTCGGCAAACACTTCAGATGGTGTTCGTCTTGAACTTCCTCCTTTTTCTGCAACATTTGTACTGACCGAGGGCACATCAGCAGCTCCCGCAAGCAAATACAATGCTACTTTCAAAGTGTACGAGAGAAATAATGACTCAGTTCTTCCCCTTCAAAATGCAATTGTAAGCGTAGGTCAATCCTATTATATTACAGATGTTGATGGTGAAGTTACAGTTCCATTGGCCTCCGGCGACTATGAGTATAAAATTCAAAAAGAAGCTTATGAATCTATATTGGATGGATTTAATCTATCTGAAGATATGACCTTTGAGGATACAATTGTCGCTGTAAGGTATGCAGTAAGCATTCAACTGTTTGATGCCGGAAGCAGCAATCCGATAGAGGGTACTTCAATCGAACTGGACGGGCAAACACTTTTGTCAGATGCTGAAGGAAGCGCGATTTTTAAGGACTTACAGTTCTCTACATACGATCTGATTATTTCCGGGAATAAATACAATGCACAGTATGTCGTGGAGGTCTGGTCCGACAGCATTTTCACTCTATACCTGGAGGAATCTGAATATGGCGTTATTTTTCTTGTGACTGACAGCCAAAGTCATGATCCGATCAGATATGTAAAAGTGGCCATCAATGGTGAAGAGACATATACATCAATCACCGGAGAATCGTCCTTCATGTTAAATTATGACAGCTATGATTACAGTTTGGAAAAGGCAGATTATTTGACAATAAACGGAGTAGCTGCCATTCATAAGGACACAACTATTGATATTGAATTTGTTGCTTCCAATACGACTACTATGGAAAATTATGATCCTCAGATTTTCGTATATCCAAATCCTGTACAAAGCCATCTGAAAATTACCACAAGTCCACTTGTAGATAAAATCTACATTACAGATGTGCTGGGTAAGATTGTTTTACAGAAGTATCCGGAAAATAAAACAGCAGCCAATATTGATGTCTCAAATTTAGACGAGGGTTTGTATTTTATTTCAATCTATGATAAGGAAAACAACAAATCTGTCAATAAAATAATAAAACAATAGTCCCATGAATGGTAAAATATCTAAACTGATTTTTGGCTTTGCAGCAGGGATATCCTTGTCGCTTGCAGCCCAGGATAAACCCAATGTACTTTTCATTGCCATTGATGATCTTAAGCCACTGCTGAATAGTTATGGTCAGGATTTTATGCATACACCCAACATTGATAAACTGGCAGGCAAGGGAGTCCTTTTCAGCAATGCGCATTGTCAGCAGGCAGTCTGCGGCCCATCACGCGCCAGCTTGCTTACGGGAATGCGCCCTGATTATACCGGTGTCTGGGATCTGAAAACAAGGATGAGGGATATTAATCCCGAAATTATGGCCATGCCTCAATATTTTAAAAACAATGGATATACCACTGTGGCCATCGGTAAAATTTATGATCCCCGTTGCGTTGGAAGGCAATATGATGAACCATCCTGGAGTGTTCCCTATTCAGTAAGTTCAGCATATACATACCCTGAGGAATATGGTGAACCTGCCCTGTCTTACTATGCCAGGGAGGAGAGTAAAGTGATCGTAGCTAAACTGACTGCTGAAGCCAGGGAGGCAGGTGCCGGGAATATACATAAATATGTTTCAGAGAGATATAAGCCATCCACAGAATGTGCAGACTTCCCTGATGATGCTTATATGGATGGACAGATTTGTAACAATGCACTCGGCTACCTGGATGAACTTTCTGAGCAGGATGATCCTTTCTTTCTTGCGGTCGGGTTTAAACGACCCCACCTTCCTTTTGCTGCCCCAAAGAAATACTGGGATCTTTACGACAGGGACAAGGTGAAGCTCGCAGCATATCAAAAACCTGTGATAGATGGAGTCGATATTGCATACCACAAGCACGGTGAGCTACAATCCTATTCCGATATTCCGACGCTGGAATCATTCTCAGATATCTTTTCAAATTTATTAAGCGAAGATAAGCAGCGGGAACTCATCCATGGATATTACGCCAGTGTCTCCTTTATCGATGCCCAGGTGGGGAAAATTATGAAACGGCTAAAGAAGCTCGGCCTCGATGAAAATACCATCGTAATTTTATGGGGTGATCACGGCTGGCATCTGGGTGACCATGCCTTATGGTGCAAACACAGCAATTTTGAACAGGCCACCAGGGTTCCATTTATTATTTCCTATCCGGGTATTGAACAGGGAGAATACAATCATCCTGTTGAATTTGTGGACATCTTTCCAACATTATGTGATGCTTCCGGTCTTGAAATCCCTTCTCAATTACAGGGACAAAGCCTTGT
>JAUUZQ010000148.1 GCA_030589895.1 Bacteroidales bacterium | reverse complement strand
GAGTTTACCAACAGGCAATAAAACCAATTTTCTATCTGAGTCTGCTTTCGCTCTTGAGATAATGAAATTTACTGCATTATCACCATCAAACGCAGGTTTATGAATGTCTGCTTTGATCTCTTCAAAGTTGCCATTTGCTCCTTTGTAGATATCAATCATTCCGGAGAGCCCACATAATTGGACAACCCTTTCTGCTTCTTTATAATGCTGATCAATATCTCCTCCACTATGTGTTTTATTCACCGTGATACCCTCCACATCAAAATCGTCACCATTGAATAGCAGATAAGCCAGGGCATGTTGATCATCCAGTTCGTTGTTGGCATCCGTATCGAAGAGTATCCTGGTCTTCTGGTCACCTACAAGCGTATAGCCCTGTTGATTCAATGCTGACAATTGATCAAAGACACTATGGTCTTCGATAATTTTATTGTCACGGAATCTGAATATCACCATCCCCTCTGCCTTGAATTTTTTTCCACTTTCTTTCGGTGTTCCTTCAATCGTAAAATTGATTGCTGCCTTTTTATGCCCATAAACTTCATCTATGTAGGTGATTTTTACATCAACATAGGACTCCCGGTAATCTTTGACATATTTCTTCAGTTCTTCGACTCCCTTTATTACCTGGTCACCTTCCAATTTTGTATAAGCCGGATGAACTACCTCATCCAACAAATCGTAGTTACCGGTATTCCAGGCTTCATTAAAAGTATGCACTGTTGATTCATAATTCTGCTCCTGTTTTTCCGAATTGCATGATATACCAAATAAGCATATCAGGACCAGCGGAAGTATATATCTCGATAAACTCTTCATTTTCTTAGATTTTGTCGTAAACAATGGCTCTTGCTACTTTGAGTTTGGTTCCCGTTGACTTTTCGTTCTTTTTTCCTGTGATCACCATTTTGATTGTATGGTCACCTGGCTCCAAATTCATTACATGGGCAAGGTGAGCACCATTGAGCCAGCCATTTCCTGCCCCCCAACCCATCATTTTATAATAATTATCTCTTGACCGATAGAATTGACCGTCGACAAAAATGTCTACCTGACCACAGTCAATATCAAATCTTCCCAATACCACCGCTCCTGTTCCATTGAATTTTAAAACCACTTCAGAGCCCTCCTGGTCGGCCTGTTTTTGTTTTTCTTCATACTCCCATTGATTGGCTTGTTGTACTGTCTGCCAGTCTCCTTTCCATTCCCAATAGTCTTCATCATCGATGGTTATTTTTTCTTTGGGCACCGTACCTGGAAATGAAACCTCCAGTTTGGCAGGTGTTGGTTCCTGGTCTTTGATATAAAGTATGCCATCTTCAACCTTGCCGCCATTTTCCAAGATCAATTGTTTTGCATAGTGCAATGTTCTGTCAACTGCTATGTTAAATGAATAATCGGTGTAAATGAATACTGAGTCCTCAATTTCATCAATATACCGGGTCCATTCCGAAGGAATATTATCGTATCCGAGTATTATGCCAATTACGCCAGAACAATTAGATGGATTGCAATCTGAATCGGCTCCGCAGCGGGTACTTATTTCCATGGATTTCTCAAAATCCCCTTCGCCATACAACAATCCCATGGCTATAAAAGCACCGTTTAGTTTGGCATCGATATTAAATTCTGAAAGGGCACAGCAAATATCCACCTCTCCCCACTTATCATATATTTCCTTCCAGGTCTTCTTCCAATCATCAGGATTCCTATCGTAGCCGTCTAGTACATCACACAGTATCTGGTAATACTGACTTTCTGCAGGAAGAGATTTCATTGATTTATGAAGGACTTCTTTTACATCATCTTCAAAATATGCTGCAGCGTATAATGCACTTACAAACATGCCTCCATATACACCATCACCATAATTCATGATGTGCCCGATTTTATCACAAATTTCATTAGATGTTTGTGGCATAGCCGGGCACATCAAACCGATATAATCTGCTTCGATCTGAAAGTCGATATCATCAGCATGCAGATTATTGTCGGGATGACCTGAATTCGGAGGCATTATCCCATTCCAAATGTTTATTCTTGCACCCCGGTTTGCATGCCATAACATATACCCGGCATTGGCAAATGCTTCCCCGTACTTCTCAACCGGGGCATCCATTCCAAATTCATCCATTGTCATCATAAAACTCATCTGAACATAAAGGTCATCTTCACCTATGGATCTTCTCAAAGATTCAGGATTCCAGTCTATAGGGTCTTCGTTAATCACCCCGTTATAGTTGAATTCTGTTGGTCCTCCATAAGAAACACCGATCATTTTTCCGGCCCAGCCCCCGGCAATCTTATTTCGAAGGTCCTCTTCTGATATGGTCCTGTATCCATCTGACTGGTCTGCACAAGATGTCGATATGAGAAATAGCGCGAGTAATAATATATTTTTCATTTTGGATATTTTTAAAGAGTTTTAGCTTCCAGCAATAGATATTGCGGATCACCAGATGTCCATTCCTTGAACAACTTTAGCTACCAACCAGGATTTTGCGGCAACAGGTTTGGATTCAGATCCAGTTCATACAATGGTATAGGAAACAGTTCATCCTTTCCTACCCTGAAGTTTGCAAAAATAGGGTGCCTGGCTATTACAGCACCGGTAGCAGGAACAGTAAAATCCTCAGCAACCTGGGGTCCGTAATCTCCCCACCGTTTCAAGTCGAACCATCTGACAAACTCACTGCATAGTTCCACCAGTCGTTCATGTTTTATTTGCTCCCTGAAATCAGCCTGGCTCAGTTCTCTTCCAGCGGTTATTTCAAGGTCATTCATATTGGACCTTGCTCTCACCATATTCACATATTGAGGTGCTTCAGATGTTTTACCATTTTCATTCAATGCCTCGGCATACAACAATAAAATATCAGCATACCGGATGACAATCATATCCTTGCCACCATTCTTCCATTGCACATAACCAGTTCCATTGTTGATCTCATCCAGTACCGCATCGTTTTCATGAAACTTATAAAAACTTGCCCCGGTCAGTATTTCTGTTGTATTCGCAACCCACCAGGTCCAGGTTTGTCCATATAACCTCGCATTGCTGTATTCGGTAAACAGGCTTACATCCATCCTTGGATCATAGTTGCCATCCTTATCAGCTTCAACAAGATAGGATCTGACAGCAAATTCGGAAGCTAGCTGATCAGCCCAGATGCCGATATTTGAAGGGCCAGGTGTATTTATCCTGAAATACCATGCAGCGTCTGTCTCTTCCTGGGGTCCATTATGCAAGAAGTTTACCTGGAAAATAACTTCCTTGTTTCCCGTAGTAAGCTCCTCGGTAAAATTAGCTTCATAGTCTGCATTGAGCTCATAATCACCTGATCCAACTATGTCACTGAGTATGGGTTCAGCAGCAATGTAGTCGTTCTGCTGCAAATGTACTTTGGCCAGCAAGGTTTGTGCAGCACCCCTGGTAATCCTGCCGAAATCCGACTGAATATATGCAGTCGGTAACACATCTATTGCGTCCCTCAGTAAGTCTTCAGTAAAATTCCACATTTCTCCAGGCTCTGCTTTTCGGGGCCTGTCACTTGCCCCTTGAATACCATCCACATAGGCTATTCCGTCTCCATAGGCGCTTATCAGATGGTAATATGCCAGGGCGACAAGGAATTTGGCTTCCCCAATGATACCATCGATACCGGACACATCGCTGCCTTCACCTCTCTCAATAACTTCGTACGATCTCGCAATTAATGTGTAAAGATCGTACCACAGGGTTTCGAGAAATTCGTTGTTCATATCAGAAGTAAAGTTTGCCAGGTTTAACGGTTCTCCAAGTTCGCCGGTAAAGCCTTCATCTGAAAGAAGATTAAAAGTTTGTTGAATTTTACCGCCATACATTTCACCGCTTTGCAAATGGTCATAGGCACCAATAAGTCCCTGGTAGAAGTCTTGCTTAGTTTTCCAGAAGCTTTCTTCCGTCGGTAAGTTAGGATTGATCTGTTCCAACTCTGTACAGGCTGAGACGCATATCACAATACCCAGCAAAATTGTTTTATATTTTAGATTCTTCATTGTTACTTATTTTTAGCTATTTCCATCAGAATTTGAGATTAATTCCTGTATTGAAGGTCCTGATATTCGGGAATCCTCCCCAGTCGACTCCCGGGGCAAGAATATCACTCTCAAACTCAGGATCCATGCCCGAATATTTTGTAAAAGTCAGCAGGTTTTGGGCATCAAGGTAGACAACCAGATTTTTCACTTTTTGCCATGGGACTTTGTAACCAATCCGAAAATTCTTAATACGCAAATATGAAGCGTCTTCCACAAACAGGCTGCTGGAAATATTATTAGGACTTCCAAAATCAGCTGTAGGTCTCGGATCAGTACCAAATCCATCAATATATGGATCGTAGTCTCCTGTATAACTTGTTATCGGACTGGTATTCATCGCATATTTTATGGCATTGAAGACATCTCTTCCATGCACTCCCTGTATAAAGAGTGAGAATTCGAAATTCCTCCAATAAGCATTAAAATTCAATCCATATTGCAGGATCGGATTTGGATCTCCAACGATCGCCCTGTCCTCACCTTCACTGATATTTCCATCTCCACTGACATCCCGGTATTTTGCATCACCTAATTCCGGAACCTCACCAACGACAGTATAATTACCCAATTCAGATGTATCCGCATAAATTCCCAGGTAATCCAAAGTATAGATCTGGCCAATAGGAAGTCCTACACTTGTATTTGAATGCAATCCGGGCATATCTCCCATGGGAAGAGAAGTAACTTCATTGCTGGAATGGAACAGGTTCGCTGAAACGTCATACTTAAAAGATCCTTCCATATCGCGATATCTTAAGGAGACTTCCCACCCTGATCTATTCATAGTAGCTGCATTTACGATGGTCGTTGCCCAGCCGCCTTCACCGGCAGTGCCAGGAATGGGGGCTGCAACTAACAGATCTTCGAGCTTGCCAAAATAATAATCTCCAATAAATTCAAATCTTCCATCGAAGAGTACCAGGTCCAGCCCTATGTTGGTTTCCTTCAGAGTTTCCCATATCAGGTTATCATTGACAATGCCGTCACGAACGGCTCCGATTACGCTCCTGTCGTCGTATCCCAAATTGTAATTTGCTCCACCTATCGATCTTGAGAAAATCAGAGATTGATATGCATAATCATCAATACTGGCATTACCAACTTCCCCGTAACCTCCTCTTAGTTTAAAATTATAGATGAGTGGTACATCAAAGAAATCTTCCTTGCTGATATTCCAGCCGGCCGATACTGAAGGAAAAGTACCCCACCTGTTCTTCTCAGGAAATTTTGAAGAACCGTCAACCCGGAAATTTGCCGTTACTAAATATTTGTCAGCATAATTGTAATTGAATCTTCCCAGATATGATCTGATCGTCGATGTCAGCTCATTCCCATAGGTTGTGATATCCTCAGGCGCTGCCTTTGTAGATGAAATTTGGAAAAACGGATATACGCCTGGAAATCCTCCATTAATAGAAATTCCATTTTGTTTAAAATTATATTGCTGTTCAGTATGGGTCGCCATTAATGAAAATCCATGATCACCAATTTCCCTGGTATAGGTCAAGCGGTTCTCCAAAAGAAACATGGTGCTTTGAGAATTACTTTCTTCCATACCGGAGAGGTGGACAAGTTCTGTTGTGATCTGTCCACCTCTTTGATGGCTTTTAGAATACCCTAGGTCAACATTGGTAGCTAAGTTCAACCTGTATTCCAGGCCTTCGATAACATGAATATTTGCAAATATATTCCCAATAATCCGGGTGTGATCCTCTTGGCCGCGGGACATTTCTCGTATTCCAACCGGGTTATACAAGTATATTTCAGCGTCTTTAATTGTACCGTGACCGTATCCACTTAATCTCTTTGGATCGTATACCGGAATTGTTGGAAACATCATCAGGGCAGTATTGATAACAGCATCTCCCTGTCCCCCCATTACACTTTGAGCATCAAGTACCTGTTGTCCTTTCTGGCGGGTTTTGCTCACTGCCAGGTTTTGCCCTATTTTAATTCTGCTGCTCAGGTCATATTCAGAATTGATACGCGCCCCGAACCTGTTAAAAAGCGTTCCTAAAATAGCACCGAACTGGTTTGTATAGTTCAAGTTAAGATATACTTTGCTTTTCTCGCTTCCAGAGGAAACAGACAGGTTATAGTCCTGCGTCAGTGCAGCATCATTAAAAACTTCTTCCTGCCAGTCAGTATCCACACCATGAGAGATATCATCAGACCATGTCCTCCGCGGATATCCGGCATTGTCGTAAGCAGCGTTGTGAATCCTGGCAAATTCCTCCGTATTTACTACATCCATCTTATGAGGAAACTGCTGAATTCCAACCTTAGCTTCAAATGACATAACAGGTTTCCCAGCCTGCCCTTTTTTCGTTGTGATCACCACTACTCCGTTTGCAGCCCTGGAACCGTATATAGCAGATGAAGACGCATCTTTCAAAACCTGGATGGATTCGATATCTGAAGGATTTATATTGGGGCTGTCTTCAGTAGGAACTCCGTCTATGACATATAGCGGATTATTGTCACCGAAAAATGATACTCCACGTATGGAAACATCACCCATTGAACCTGGTTCACCACTTGTTCTGACAGTTACACCGGGAACCCTTCCCTGCAAGCGGTCTGTAACGCTTGTAGATGAACTCTTTGCTAGGTCCTCTGTATTCACAACAGCAATGGAACCGGTGATATCCTGTTTCCTCTGGGACCCGTAACCGACAACAACAACGGACTCTAATTCAGAGATATCAATATCCAGTATAATATCAATTATGGTTTCATCTCCAACAGCCACTTCCTGGGTTTTATAACCAATGAAGCTAAAAATGAGGGTCATGTCAGCTTTTGGGACAGCTATGGAATAATTTCCATTGTCATCTGAAATTGTACCCAGCGTTGTACCTTTTATGTGAACTGAAGCACCTGTCACAGCTTCCTGTGATTCATCTGTAATTTTACCAGTGATGGTAACTTGTGCATGTACATGATGAAAGCAAAACAGTAAGACTAAAATTCCTAATGTTGATCTTATGCATTTTTTCATACTTGCAGTAACTTATATTTGTGAGTGTATAAAATCGATCTAGTCCACAATACCAAAATTGTCAAGTCTGAATGAAATAGGAGCACTTGAAGTTCCGCCCCAGATCTCCAAACCGTAGTATCTTATTTGTGACGGATCAACAGGCATTTCCCAGAAGCTGCCAAAATCTGCCAATGGAATTTCCACTTCCTGCCACTTTGTGCTATACTCCAGGTCCAGGCTGCTAAAATAGATTGCACCGCCTGTACTCCAGCCTGTATTGACATACCATAATCGTATATCAACAGCTGCCGGATCTTCATCTTCATCCCAATGCGTTCCGGTAAATACAGGAGCTATGAAGTAGCTGTAATCGAACCTTAATTTTTTCCCGGTGAAATCATAGTCGCCATCAAGTTTATAGTCAATCCAAAACCATTGCCGATCGACTTCATTTGTAATTAACAGGTGATCAT
>JAUUZQ010000190.1 GCA_030589895.1 Bacteroidales bacterium | reverse complement strand
GTGAATATTGTCTGAAATGATTGAAGATGCGGAACTTTGATCGGCTCCTGACCTATCTGTTATAGTTATTACACCTGTTCCGGCGGTCAACAACGAATTGCTTCCTAAGACCAGGAAAAAAAATACTGATAATACTATTTTTGTACTTTTAATAAGATAATTCATAATTGAGAATGGTATATTTAATAATGTTGATCACTAGTGTCAGTAGAGCCAATGGTCACTTATTCACGAAAAAGTATCGTATCCTGCAGGCCTGTCCCTTACTTTTTTCATCTTTCTCCTTGCTTATCCGAATCTCCAACAGATGCTCATCCTGCGATAATTCACTCGCCAGGGTATAATATCTTGGAATATGCAGGCGACGACTGGAACGTCCAAACAGATTAAAACTTTGCCATTTATTCTCATCTATTCGGTACTCAATAATCCCGGCATCCTGACCTGCAGCAACAGCAATTCCGACAGTCTTTCCCTCAAACTTTAATCGTAATTTACTCCCGGGTCCATTGCAAATTAACATAGGGACATCAACATAATTTGACCGTACTCCTGTGCCATCATTCGGATTCCACCTTGGATCAATCCTCCAGCTTTTAGATAGTTTTGCAGATGAAACATCCAGCAAATAACCATTATCATAACAATACTCATCCAACTTTTTAACAGTAAGATGCGACAATATTTTAGCATCATCATCAATCTGAGCAACAAATGCATTGTCGAGAAATTGTATCATTGAACGGGCATAAATTCCCTGTCCAAAAGGTGATGGATGTATATTCTTAAAGTCCTCCTCCCAGGTGAATTCATTGTTATCTATTCTATCTGTAACTTCCCTTGCCAAGTTAATTGTTGGAATCTGATAGTGCTCAGCTACTTTATTGTGAGTTGTAATAACCTCAGGTTCTTCTCCATCCCTGTATGTTTTCATTTTTCCGGGATCCACAAAATGCATCATCACAATATCAATTGCAGGGTTTGACTTCCGGGCATGTCTGACAATTCCCTCCATAGCTCTAAGATGCTCAATTGATGTTAAGCCAATAGATGCATCATTTACAGCAGCCTCTTCAAACATAAGGTCGATCTTTCCATAAGCAATTACATCCCGCTCCAGTCTGAACGCTGCAGATGTTGTCCCCATTGATCCGATACCTGCAGGGATAAAGTCAAATTCAGTTTCAGGGAATCGCTGACTCAGATAAGCACAAATACTATCACGCCATCCCGGATTTTGTGTAATCGAACCACCCAAAAATGCTACCCGCCCTTTTTTCTCGCGCTCAAATATTATCTGACAATTTTGAAGTCCTCCTCTTAATTGATGATAATCTGATGCATCCAGAGCTATATTTTGTTCTGAAGGAGTTTTTGTGGATTGAGCATTTAAGCCAACTATTGTCAGCAACAAGTACAGGCAAATAACAGTTAGTCTGAATTTCATAATATATTCAAAAAATTATCAGTATATCTTAAAACTTGAAATATTCGGGCTGCTGTTTTCATGGGTTTTCAATACTACAATCCTCACTTTATTGGTAGTTATTTTATCTGTTTTCAGTGAAAAATCGAAGCCAATCTCATTCCCATGATAGAAAGTATTCCATTGTTCACCATCCCAGGATTGAAGCTCAAATTCACGAATTGTTGCATTCCTTATTTGTTCAGCCAGCGTTATCCATGTAAAGGCAACAGGTGTTGGGAATTCAAATCCAAGATATGGTTGTGAATCATCCTTTTCAGGCTCCCACCATACTTTATGCTTTTTCCCTTCTGCAAAATCTTCTCCTTCACCTCCAAAAATCGCTTCAGCAGACCTGTTCTCTTGTGAAAAAGAAGACGCAAACCCCTTTTTACCTTCAATGATTTCCTCAGGCATTGTTGAAATGGGTTCTAGTTGCAATGCATCTCCCTCGATAGTTAGTTCTATTATATTATCAGGAGAGAATGTTCCGGAATCTGTTAGTTTAAAACGCAACACACCATTTTCCTGGATGAAGGAAACAGTATTACCTGAAAGATTTCTGCTATCTAGAATTTTTAATCCCGGATCTGCCAGTTCAAACTCCCGTGTGGATACAGTTGCGAAATCTGTCAGTATATGTATATAGATCTTATTTTCCTTTCTCGTGGAAACTCCCCATGGACCAGGTTTATAAGGACCGCCAGTAGTTCCATAGATACTCTCTCCATTGTCGGACAGCCATTTTCCAATAGAGATATAGTTTTGATATTCCGGTTCAAAAATTAAACCTTCCGGCGTGGGACCAGTATTAAGAGCCAGATTCCCACCGGCACCGGAACACTGCAGCAAAAGTCTCAGATTTGTATGGTAAGACTTAACTTTTTCTCCTCCTGTCCATGACCAGGCTGTGGCCATGGTTGCACATGTTTCCCATGGACGATCAATTTGAAATTTACCTATCTCCTGCTCCGGATTGTCATAATCTCCGTTCACCTCAATCCCCGGCATGCCACTCCCCCATCTTCTGTTAACTATTATCCCAGGTTGCAGGGTTCTGATCATTTTTAAAAGCCTCGGCGTATCCCAATCCTTTGATTTTGTGCCCAGGTGATCGAAAAACAAACCATCGACTTGTCCGTATTCACTTAAAAGTTGTTGAATATGCTCGTACATGTAATCCCTGTATACAGCATTATTTTCCGTCAAACAATCCGGATGTTGCCAGTCTGGTTGAGAATAATACCAGAACAACTTAATGTCCTGTTCATGACAGGCATCTGCCAGCTCTTTCGCAATATCTCTTCCAAATGGTGTGTTGGTAATTTTATAGTCTGTATTGTGCGCATCAAACATGCAAAATCCATCATGGTGCTTTGTCGTAAAGATTAAATATTTAGCCCCTGATTCTCTGACCATATCTACCCACTCATCAGCATTAAATTTCTCCGGATTAAAAACAGTATAGAGCGAATCATATTTTTCCATGGGAACGCCACTGTTGGCTTGCCTTCCTGCCCCTGGTCTTGGTCCAAATCGGCCCCAACTGATCGGCACTTTGGCAATGCTACTGGGTCCCCAATGGATAAACACGCCAAATTTGGCATTTACAAACCACTCCATATCATCAGGATCAGCGTAGATGTAAGGCATGAATTCATCAGCAACAGTTTCCTCTTTAGGATTCTGGACATTGCATCCAAATGTCAAAAGTAAGAGTAGCAGGAACGGTAATGACTTTTTGATTTCTCTCATTGATATTAATTATTTGCAAAAGTTGCAGGTTAATGATTCAGCATAAGCGAAATAGATGGAATAATATTAATGAAAAATTCATACAGGTCAAATCGAAAAAGACAATCTGAACGATGATTTACCTATTCTGAACGAAGATTCATCATATTTGGAACTCAAATTCATTTTATTTGTATTTTAGAGGGTGAAAGCTACATCTTTTATAAAAAAATTTAAAGTGCTATTTTCTAATTTTTAAAAACATAGGAGAGGAAACGACGTCGATGCGAAACAAGAAAATCCAACAATATAGATCTGAGAAAAACACCAAACTCCTGCTCACTGTTTTAATGGGCTTAAGCTCTGTTGTATTATCAAATCTGCTGGCCCAGGATAAACCAAATATCCTGTTTATTGCTGTAGATGATATGAATTGTGATTTTGGTGCTTATGGCAATCCGCTTGTGAAAAGTCCAAATCTCGATGATCTGGCTTCGCAAGGAGTTCTTTTTGCGAACAACCATGCCCAAAAAGCTGTTTGCGGCGCATCAAGAGCAAGTATCCTGAGTGGATTTACACCTGAGCATACCGGTATTACAAGTTTTCGTATGTACCTGCGGGATATGTATCCTGATGTTGTTACCCTGCCGCAGTTTTTTAAGAACAATGGATATCATACAACGGGCATGGGGAAAATACATGACCCAAGAAATGTATCCCTTACTGATAATGTTGATCTGATCAGCTGGACAGAATTTATTGATGTTGCAGGAAATAACTATGTGACATCAAGTGGGAAACCGGTTACGGAAGGGGCAGATGTTGATGACGATGAATATACCGACGGAAGATTAGCAGACGAAGGAATCAGACAGATAGCAAACCTATCAGGTGGTACCGAACCTTTTTTCATCGCTGTTGGATTCAAAAAACCCCACTTACCTTTTTCTTGTCCAAAGAAGTATTGGGATCTATACGATCGTGACAGCATTTCATTGGCTCCGTTTCAGGAATTTGCAGAAAATGATGAGGAATTTGTCCACAATCCCGGTGCAGAACTTATAAATGGTTATGATGATGTACCGGCAGATGGTGTTTTTTCTGCAGCTCTGCAAAGAGAATATATCCATGGCTATTATGCATGTGTATCCTACATAGATACCCAGGTAGGAAAATTAATCAATGAGCTGAAACAACAGGGCGTTTATGATAATACAATAATTGTATTGTGGGGTGACCATGGATTTTCCCTTGGCGATCATACCAACTGGGGAAAACACACTAATTTTGAATATGCCACACGTTGTCCGCTCATTATTAAAGCGCCCGGAAAAGTGCAGGGTGAGATCATTCAGTCTCCCTCAGAACTGCTTGATATTTATCCAACCTTGATCGAACTGGCAGGGTTTGAGATTCCTGATACCCTGGATGGCAATAGTCTGGTTCCAATACTTGAAGGAACGACCG
>JAUUZQ010000007.1 GCA_030589895.1 Bacteroidales bacterium | reverse complement strand
TCTGTGATCTCGGTAATTTGAAATATGGTGTCGATGGCTGCTGAGTTTGTTGCCATTGGACTGCGATAATAATCAACCAGGCTCTGCAGTTCCTTGGCATTGGGGAGGTGCCAGTTCTCATATCCGGCAGTCGTAAGCTCTTCACAATATTCTATTGAAGAGAGCCAGTCCCTTGCCATTCCATCATCAGCTTTTTGCCACATCAGCATAGTGGCGCTGTCTGTCACGGTTCCATTGCCGTTATCCGTAAAAAGATTCTTTCCATAATCAGTATTTCCTCTCACCATCCTGAAATACATACTGTTAGGATCCGAGGTCCGGGGATTGTATTTGGGATAGCCTTTTATTCTTCCATCCACAAAATTAACACCGAAAACAGTGGAATCGGCATTCATGGTTAAACCTGTATAATGTGTGGATGACCAGGTTTGTGCATCAATAGTGCGTTCACCAATCGAAACATCACCAAGTGGTTGATTGAAGTAATCAGTATCGATGAAGAATGTAATTGCTGTTTCCCCCGATACACGGCCATTAAACTGAATCAAGGAGTATAGTTCTTTTATTGTAGGAATGCGCCAGTCGCTATATCCACCCAGGGACAAAGTATCAGCTTTTACTTTGGCTTCAGTATAGCTTAACTTTTCACCCATATTTTTTTCCCACAGTAGTCCACTTATGTTGTCTGTAATGGTATTGTCGCCATTATCGGTATATGATGGCGCATTATGGACCATTCCTGCGTCCTGCCAGAATAGTACATTCGTAGGCTCAGGGGTGGAGATTAGCTGATCGGTATCGAAAAATTCTTCCACACCCGTATGAACAATAGGGTATTTGAAGGCTTTCCCTTTCGGACTTTCGGTTTGAATCCTTGGTTCTGAGATAAAACCTCTTGTAGCATTCATTTCATTGAACAGCACTTCTTTTGCATTTGCCTGTGTCTCACTAAGTGTTCCTTTCAACAAGTTGTTGAGTTCAAAAGTATCAATGCTCAGATCGTAGAATTCATAATGGCCATCACCCAGGTCAAGTAATTTATATTGTGTATCACGAGTTGTGTACATGTCATCAGGAATCAAATTATTGGCACCAAGCTCCATGTAATTACAGACTCGCCCGGAACCTGGGGAACCATCCAGGAGGTGTTTAAAACTATAGCTGTCGAAAATATTTCCTGATGGGAAAGCTTCAGGATTGGTTATCTGAGAAAGGGTAACGTAGAAATCACTGACATTTATCAGAGCATTCTCTTTTTCATTCACACGGCTTACTCCTTTTCCTGAAATGATCAGGGGAACATTTATTCCTCCCTGGTATATTGTTTGTTTGCCTCTATTATATGGGAATCCTTCAATAAATCTTCCTGGAGTACCATTGTCACCTAAGAAGATCACAACTGTATTTTCGAGTACATCATCCGGTATTGAATCGAGTAAACGGCCAATCTCATAGTCCAACGACTCGATCATGGCCATATATTTTCTTGCGTTCGCATCCAATCCGTTGAGTGTGTACATCTCGGGGGGAGGAATATGGAACGGAGCATGAGGAGCTACATGAGCCAGCCACATAAACCAGGGCTGTGATTGCTGATTTATCCAGTTGATGGCATAATCTGTAAAGTAAGAACTAGCATACTCATAAGAGGTATTTATAGTACTATTTTCGATCTTACCCCACTTGTAATAATCTTCTACACCCGCCTTTAAAACACCCATAAATTCATCTGCCCCATGATCGTATGGGTGGTCAAAGTCATTCGGATATGAAACGTGCCATTTCCCAACAACACAGGATCTGTATTGTCCCATGCTTTGGTCCTGTATTTCTTTGAAAATTGATTTGTGTTCAGTGCTCAATACACCCGGAACGGTATTCACTCCGTTATTGACTCCATATTTACCTGTTAAAAGAGATGCACGTGTAGCAGCACAAACCGGGGCCGACCAGACATTGGTAAAAGTAACTCCCGAAGCCCTTAATTCGTCGAGGTTTGGAGTGGAGGGCAAGTGTATTCCAATATCATAACCATTTAGGGCATCAACACCCATATCGTCTCCGATAATAAATAAAATATTGGGAGGATCACTTGCAAAACTTTGGGCACTATTTAGTGCTGAAAAGAGAATAAAAAATGAAATAAATATTTTTTTTAAAGGGGTCATGGTAGCTCTTGTTTCAAACATATTATATAGATAAATTAGACTTAAATAAGAGAGAAAGGTTTAAAATAAAAATACCAGTAGAAACATAGATTTTTAAACTACTGTAAAGCAGTAATATACTATCTATTAAGTAGGCCCGGTAAATTAAAAAGTCAGGGTTATTTTTATTGCAGGATGGTAGTTATTGCTAGCTTGATTATATTGAATATCTGGTTGAAAATCCAACTGAAAATCTTTAGTGGATGTAGTTAACATAGAGTTCATTCTTGCAACTCTTGACGAATTAGTGATATATATTGGTAGCCCAATGATACTTGCTCCTGATCCTCCCAGAAACATAATAAGTCCTAAGCTTGCGATTCCAGGACCGCCAAAAACACCCCTCCAGACTTATTTAATAAATCATTATTTTTTTTGTATATAATTCACTAACAGAAGATAGCTTTAGTATATATAATCCCGATAGGAGTGATGGATGATTAATAATGAAATTGTCATTTGATAGATATCTTTCTTCGATTATTTTGTTTCCATTCAAATCAAAAAGGGTGAAATTATAATTCTTAGGTTCTTTACTATTTATTGAGATATTAAAAATACCATTATTTGGATTTGGATATATATTGAAAACATCATCAGTCAATTCAATTATATTTGTTGAAACATTCGATGTATTGTACATATAACTTGATGTTACAATGGTTCGGGAATCTTTTACATAAGCATAATAATCTACATTTTGGTTCACAATATCGACTGGTAAAGAGACTGAATATTTGTTTTCTGATACTAGAACAGCTGTCAAAGGAATCCAGTTTCTGCTTTGCCAATTACTTGTCGGAACGCTATAATAAAGCTGGGCTTTAGAGATGGATACTTCTGAGGGTATATTCACATCTATACTAATAATTCCATTCCCTTCTTCATCAGCAATTGCACTTGAGATAGTGACATTAGCAAAGGGGTAACCGCTATCCTTCAAATAATAGTTAAAATAATTTTTCATCATAGTAATACTGGATGGAACAGGAGAATGGTTTAAGTTAGGTCCCCAGGTATGATTTTTTGTTCCCGGGATTGCATCCAGTGTATTCTTAACAGCTTCCGGCCAGAAATAAGTATCGTTTGAGGCTGCTTCAAGAAAATAAGGGGCAGTAATATTCGGAGCTCGTCTGCCTGCGTCCAGATAAGTTAACCAGGTATTTCTATCAGTATCTGATAATCCTTCAATCATTGTTTTCCAGAAAGAACCTTTTTCGTAATAACCACAACCAAAGACTGCATAAGCAGCCTTAACTTTATCTCTAAGTAATCCTGATACCATTGTTGTTGAATAACCTCCCCACGAAAAGCCTGAAACTCCCATTTTTGTGGAATCTACATTAGATTGTGTTTTAAGAAAATTGAAAGCCTCCATAGCTGCCACCTCTGCATCAACCAAAATGCTATTTCCTGCACCAATACCGACATCAAAACGGGGCGCCTCACCCACTGGTCTGGTTTTAAATGGTCCTGTTGTGTTTGGAGTATTGTCTGATCCGCAGATACCAGGCAGATCACATGCAATTGCAACATAACCAAGAGAAGCAAAATTATTTACATAGCCGGCAACACTTTCTGCATTTCCTCCTCCTCCATGTAAAAACATTATTCCTGGATAAGTACCAGCTGCCATTGGATATGCCATTATTGCATATACCGTATTTGCATTATTTTTAGAACTAAAAGTTAATTTTTTAACTGTAATAGGTGTTGATCCAAAAATCGTATTGGTAGTACTGATAACTTCATGTACTAAAGGAACACTATTAATGAATGGAACAAACGGATCCTCCACAATAACAAAGCTTACAACCTGGCTTGCACTACCACTCAGATTGCTTGCACTCACACTCACGCTAAATGTTCCCAAAGAGCTTGGTAGGCCGCTAATAACTCCGGTTGAGGTATTTAATGATAAACCTGCTGGTAATTCGTCTGCTGAAAAGCTTATTGGATTACTTGTGGCTGTTATAGAATAGGTAAATGGTGCACCCAGTGTTCCGATCGCATTGGCGCTACTGCTAATTGCTGGCTCCTCCTCAATTTCATAATAGTTGCCCAACAAAACTTGTTTAGCTAGTTTTGTACCTTCCCATTGTACATGTAAACTTGCGTCTCCATTAGCATGGATATAATCTATTTTAATATCATAAAATTGATTTTCTGTAAGTTCAATTGTTCCGCTAATCTCTTCTTGTGAATTTGTTACTTTATTGAGTACTTGAGTGTCATCGATCCATATCCTGGCAATATTATCGCAGTCAACATAAAAAGTATATGTTCCTGTTGATTTTGGCAATATTTTCCCCAGCCAGCGGATAGAAAAATCATCCTTTGGGATTCCGGCCGATGCATCGGGAGAACCTGTTCCGGTTTCATCTCCCAAATTGAAATCAATGCGCGAAGTAATAGAAAGCTTTTTAGAAGTTGCAAAATTGCCTGTAAAATATTCTACAACGAATAAGGGTATTGTGTCAAGAGCGGGATTCAATTTTTCAGCTTCTGTTACTGACCAAGGATGACCATCGGGATAAATAAATCCATGAAATGGTATCGTTGGTTCATCAGAATCTAAAGGACTATCCCAGGGAAAGCGGCTGTTATCTCTTCCAATCGTTAAACTTTTGATAACAAATCCTGTTTGACGGTCAGTAAAATAATTGACCATTTCAACAAAATCCTGACCAACTACAGAACTACCCATCGTTGCACGATTAAAACATCCCGTATTCAAATGTTCAGAGCCTCCATCTGCGCCTGAATTATTGGTATAAGTATGGAAAGTATAGAAATCAGAATATTTTCCGCCCAGAAATCCTCCACTGCTGGATGATACCAAAATTGTTGTACCTGTTTCTTTTATCCATGAGTATACATCAGAGGCTATTCTTTGCGATGGAGCAAAATGTGAAGGTTCGTTGATAGGAGTCCAGAAAAGAATTCTTGAATCGTTTTTATGAGCGTTAACTACATCCTGAACATAACTTTTAAGCCTTGTTTTATATGTATCATACTCGTTATCTCTGATATTACTCCCAGGGTTAGTATTCATCTGACTATTATAGATTCCGGGTGTGGGAAGATTGTATGGCGCTAAGTGAGGAGGATCAATATCGCCACAATCATCAAAGAGAACAGGAATAACCTTTATCTCATATTTATATGCTTTTTGCAATAGATCCTCAAAATTTGCCAGTAAAGCAGATTTATCTTTATCCCAAAGTAACCAGTGTAAATTAACCCGGATCGTATTAAATCCATAAAACCTGGCATACGAAAGCTCTCTGTCAATTAAAACCGGATCATATTCCTCCATCATCTGTGTTGAATTTACACTGTTGGAAGAAACAAAATCAGCTCCCTTTACCCACGACCAGTCGCGTACAACAGGTTCCGGTGGTGTAACATATTTGACTGTAGTAAGCTTAACATTGTCAAATAGTGCATAGTTCTCTATAGTTTTCAATCCAATGTAACCCGATGAATATTCCGGATCATATTCTGAAATTGCCGGGGTAATCGTATCATTAACAAAGACCCAGATATTAGGACCTTTACAAACAATTTTCAAATGCTGCATTACATCTTTTTCAACATCTAAAGTCATCTCATTGGCAATATCAATGCGTCCATTATCTACTCTTTGTAATTCTACAAGAGTACGATTATCAGTATTACGTAAGAAAGCAAAATATCCGGTAAAATTATCTTCCGTACCCGGGGCTGACACCCTGAAAACAACTCCGGTTCGCGATTCATCGGCAGTTATCATTAAGTCTGTCTCAAACTCAAAATCATAATAATCACCAATGAAAATATTACTATTTGCTTCACCCTTTAACTGTTCGTTGCTTACAGACCATGTGCCTGCTGTTGTCCAGTCGCTATAATTTCCATCACTGAAGTCGTCAGCAAATAAAGTTGTAACACCGGTTTTTGAAACAAACTGTATATCATCAATTTTAGTTGTTACCACGTCGTTTTTGTAACGATATATTCTAAACCAGTTAATAGCATTTAAATCAGGTGTTCCTCCGGTAATAGCGGCACTATTGATAGGTAATTCGATTAAATTCCAGCCATTTACCAACTCGTTAAGAGACCAGCTATATTCATTTACGTCGGGACCGTTCCCGCTTCCAATCTCCACTTGGTTTGAAGCACTGAACAGGTTAACATCAGCTACATAATACCAAAATCGGAGAATGTCGGTTTCTGAGATTGAAATAGGATCGAGTTTTTTATTAAAATCATCTACGCCATTGCCCAGTGATTTTAAACTGCCAGTTCCTTCTTTTTTGTCATTGGTATCTATGCTTAAAGTACTGCCTCCGTACCAGCCAGTAAGGGCATCACAATTGTCAACTGATTGTGCTTGCAGAGAGAGCGATAAGAGACTGTAACAAATGAGCAGTGTAATTAAAATAGGCCTGGGGGAAAGTATGGAATAAATTGTATTCATCTGGAATGTATTAGAGTTTAGCTTAAATTAATATTTCCGAACAATATAGATTAATAGCCTTAAATTTTTATTAATAAAAGAATAATCATATTTGGGTTAACCCAAAATATTGAGAAAAAATAAAGAAAAACCCCTATCTTTCGTAGTTAGAAATTGATAATAAACGGCTCATTTTTGTCCGGTAAAACCGGATGTTTTGATCAGGGAGCAAGGCTAAAACCAAAACCAAAACCAAAACAATCACGGATTATATTATGAAAAGAATACTGTCAATAGCAATTTTACTCTCACTGATAACATCCAGTTATACTCAAAACAGTGAGCCGGATCCTATAGGCCCGATCAATCCAACACTTAGCATAAGTGAGGATCAATTCCTTAATAATCAAGCGGAAGCATTGCTTGAACATGTAAATATGGTATTGTCTAAACATCAACCATCCTGGCCGGAAGAAGCAGACAGACGAAGTGCTCTTTTACTTTTGGATGCTGTCTTGCATGATGTATATGCTCCATTGAGACCCCCTGTCCATGTTTTTTTTAAAACCCGAATTAAGAAGGCTGTTGATGAAATTGAGCAGACAGAAATCGAAAGTGGTGCGCGTATATGGAAATTGTATAATCATGGATTCTTAATTCGGACCAGATCTGTTACGATAGGATTTGATCTTGTTCGTGGAAAATCTGTGAATATTGAAGGATTCTCCATTGGAGATGATGATATGAGCAGGATTATTGATCAATGCGATGTGCTTTTTATCAGCCATATACATGATGATCATGCAGAAGAATGGGTTGCACAATCATTTATTGATCAGGGTAAGCCGGTTGTGGCTCCAACAGGAATGTGGATAGATAGACCTGTTTATGCTCACATTACACATCTGGAAAGAGAGTCGCATATCGAACAGATACTTCAGGTTCAAGGGGGGCAACAGGAGTTAAAAGTAGTGATTTATCCTGGTCATCAGGGTGTGGATATTGATAACAACGTAACGCTTGTTTATACTCCGGAGGGAATCTCATTTTCACAAATGGGTGACCAGGCTAATGACGATGATTTTGAATGGATTGATGAAGTCGCCAATAATCATGTTGTGGATGTTCTTATGCCCAATTGCTGGACAAGCGACATAGTGAGGGTGGCAAAAGGCTTTGATCCGGAAGTAATTATTACCGGTCATGAAAATGAGATGGGACATACTATTGATCATCGTGAGCCCTATTGGTTGACTTACCAGAGGCGAAAGGGATCAGAGAGTTTTGGAGGGAGTGGTGAAGAAGGTTATGACAATCCTTTGATTCTCATGACTTGGGGTGAGTCGTATTATTACAATAGGGAGTAATTTTCCAAATAGAGACACATTTAAAACAGGGAGACTCAATTCGTTTTCCATAGTCAGAGGCAACATTAATGTGATTTTAAGCAGGTTAATCTTTTATTAATGCCCTGTTAATAACATTTTAACGGTCAGATTTTATCTTGCCCCCATTATTAATCCAAATCTAAATTTCATGACTATGAAAAAAAATTACTTATTAATTCTAATGATGACATTTCTGACCTCTGCTGTATTTGCTCAAACAACTACAATATGGAATCCTGCTGCAAATGCAAGCAGTACAGGTTTATGGAGTGAAGCTGCAAACTGGACAACAGGAATTGTACCGGAAGGCGATTACAAAGTTGTATTTAACGTTCCTGCTGCTCAAGAGTGTGTATTGGATGATGCACATTCAATAACTCAAATCGTAATGGGTGATGGAGCTGCCGGAGAGACATTACGTGTTGCTAATGGAGGAACATTAACCACTGGTGTAGTATGGTCAGCCATTGGTTATAATTCCACAGCTACCATGGTTGTTGATACAGGTGGAGTTGTTAATTTTGGAGAGCACCTGTGGGTTGGATGGGATCCAGGAAGTGATGCTGTTGTTGAGCTGAATGGCGGTACTATCAATGTTGCCCAGATGACTGGTCTTGGCTGGAATGGTGGTAAAGGTGCTATTTATGTAAAAAGTGGTTTCCTTAATTTGGGAAATTTGGATCCGGTTGCATCTATTAAAGATGGCTTTATTGAAATCTCAGCTGGTGTTATGACTATCATAGGCGACAAAGTAACTGCTGTTAATGATTATATTACTGCCGGGAAAATTACCGCAACAGGTGGTTCTGGAGATTTTGTAATAAATTATGATGATGTAGCTGATTTAACCACAGTATATCAAATTCCTGCACGTCAGGAAACAACAATATGGAATCCTGGTGGAAATGCCATTACTACTGGTTTATGGACTGAAGCTGCAAACTGGACAGACGGAAGAACACCATTAGACAACAAGGTAGTTTTTAATGTTGCAGGTGCTGTTGAGTGTGTTTTAGATGATACATCTAATATATTCTGGCTGGTAATGGGTGATGGTGGTGATGGTGGAACTTTGAGAATTGCTGATGGTGGAGTTTTAACTACTGGTACAGTATGGTCAGGTATTGCATGGTCACATGAAGCTACATTGATCGTTGATGCAGGTGGAACAGTTAATTTTGGAGAACACCTGTGGGTTGGTTGGGCAGGAGATGCTCTTGTCGAGATCAGTGGTGTGGTTAATGTTGCACAAATGTATGGAACGGATTTTGAAGGTATTGGTGGTGGATCAGGTGAAACATATGTGAAACTTGGTGGTGTTTTAAATCTGAATGGACTACATCCAACACAATCTATTCCTGATGGTTCTTTACTGGATGTATCAGGTGGTACTATTACTATCGTTGGAGACCAGACTGGAAATGTTCAGGTTTATGCTGATCTTGGATTAATTACCGCTGAATATGGTGCAGAAGATATAACTATGGTTTATGATGCTGATGCTGATCTGACTATAATTACATCATCTACAACTGTAGCAGTAGATAATAACATTGTTGCAAGAAGTATTGGAATCTATCCAAATCCTGCAACAGATGTGATTTATCTTATGGATAATGTAGCTGCTGATGTAACTATTTATTCTGTAAATGGACAGTTAGTATTAACAGAACTGAATACTTCAATGGTTAATGTTCAGGATTTGAAACCTGGCTACTATTTCGTAAAAGTCAACTCAAATGGAAATATTCAGGTTGACAAGTTAATAATAGAATAGGACTAGACATGAATGAAAAAGGGAGGCTTTCGAATTCGAAAGCCTTCTTTTTTATTATAAAAAGGGTAAAAGTTGAGGAACGGGTGTTACATTTAATGGGATATTCAGATACTGAATGATATATATTATTATGCATATAATATGTGGCATAGTTTAAAATAAGAGTAAAAATTAGTACTATGAAAAGATTTGTTTACTTATTACTTCTGATTGCGAACATTTCCTTTGGACAAACCCCTCAGATTATTGCTCACAGAGGTGGGGCAGGAATGGCTCCTGAGAACACAATAGCGGCTTTCCACAAGGCTATTGAAGCAAATGCACATTACTTTGAGTTAGATGTGCAGATTTCGAGTGATGATTCTTTAATGATCATGCATGATGGTACAGTTAACAGAACTACTGATGGGTCTGGAGTTGTTTCTGCCATGACTTATTTGCAACTTCGTGAACTTGATGCTGGATCATGGTTTGGGGCCGACTTTTCCGGTGAAAAAATCCCGACTTTAAGAGAGTCTCTGATCGTGGCTAAGAACAGTGCCAATAATATTGGTGTAGTTGTTGAAATAAAGACATCAGATGCTTCAGTTCCTTCAAAAGTAGTTTCTCTGGTTCAAAGTTTAGACATGGAAAGCATGGTTATTGTATCCGGCTTTAGCCTGTCTCAGATCACTTTGATTAAATCACTTGATGCAACGATTCCTGTTCAACTATTCGCAACTATCAGCACCACACATATCGACCAGGTAGCAGCTATAAATGGTGAATGGGTTGGAAGTGGCGGGGGTATTACTCAGGAGATCATTGATTATGCTCATTCGCTGGGAATATCTTTCAATGCATGGACAATAAATAGTACGACTCAGATGTTACCCTTAATTGCCCTGGGCGTTGATGCTATAACCACTGATTACCCTTCAGTATTAATTACAGCAATGGATGATACTGAACCCTCAGATGTTGTTTTAAGTTCTGCCACTGCATTTGAAACGGATGTAATTTTGACCTGGGAGGCTGCCAATGATCCGGAAAGCGGGATATCCGGGTACGATATTTTCCGGGATGAAACTACTTCTCCTACATCACTATTGACATCGCTTGGTGCAGTTACCCAATATGTTGATCTTACCTATAATGAGTCGCAGCAGTATTATTACAGAATTAAAGCAAAAAATCCGGCGGGATTAAGCAGTGCAAATTATTCTAATGAAATATCAGTCACTACCCTTGTTGATCTGACACCTCCAATTATCAGATATGTAACTTCAAAGGGAGAGAATAGTACAGTTGTTATAGAATTTTCTGAAAGAGTGGATAAAACTACCGCAGAAGCTACCTTGAATTATATATTTAGTTATGGAGTTACTGTATCTGAAGCAAAACTTGGAATGGATCTGAAATCGGTTATTCTAACTACATCACCTTTGCTGGAGCAATCGTATCTTCTTACTGTTGAAAACGTAAGTGACAGAGCAAATACACCCAATGTGATGGATTCAAAGACCCTTATCTTTTTTCATAAGGGTATTCATGAGGATCAGGTTGCATATTATACGCTGGATACCATAGCTGTTGAAGCAAGTGATAAATTTATTATTGATGCAACAGAAAATATCAATCACGGCTTAGCTTATAACGGGATTTATCAGGAAGAAGGTATTCTTGGTAATGCGCTTGGTTTTGATGGTGTCGATGATTATGTTCAGTTCAGCTCCTCGACCTCTTTTGATATTAACAATAATTCAGTGACGGTTTCTTTGTGGACAAAGCTGGGATATTTACCAACTGAGCTTCCGGATTCATATGGACCACTGTTCG
The DNA here is from genome assembly GCA_030589895.1 of Bacteroidales bacterium. Lineage (GTDB taxonomy): Bacteria > Bacteroidota > Bacteroidia > Bacteroidales > JAUUZQ01. The sequence continues at coordinate 53,898 of JAUUZQ010000007.1, read as the reverse complement.
ATTCTGATGGAGATCAGTATGTCTTGTATGAGGATAGGGGGAATAGTGAACTTAGATTCAAGGTTGCAACCTCTAATGGTGCTGAGAGACCAGGTATTTCAAACACAGACCTGATAGCAGGCGAATGGATCCATATTGCAGGAGTGTATGATGGTAGCAATGCAATGATCTATCTCAATGGAGAAAAGAAGGACTCGCATGCTCTTACCGGAGATGTAAAAACAGGACAGGTCGCCAGTTTGGGAAGAAACGGATCAACATACTTTAAGGGAAGTATCGATCAGGTAGAGATATTAAATGTTGCTTTAAGCGATGAAGAAATATTGGAAATGTATGAAAATTGCAGAATTAAGGTACTTGACTGTGATAGTAGTGATCTACATGAAGATATTTCTATTTGTGCGGGTGAAACCTATGTATTCCCGGATGGAACCGAAGGCTCTGAAACTATGGTTCATATAAGTTATTTAGATGCTTTTTATGGATGTGAAGGCAGTATAACAACTAATTTGACACTATTTTCTCCTGACGTTTCTGTATCTCAGGATGATATTACTCTAGTTGCAAACGCTTCAGATGCTGTCTATCAGTGGCTGGATTGTGACAATGAAAATACTGCAATTTCAGGCGGGACAGATCAATCTTATACTCCCACCGTGACAGGTAATTATGCAGTGGAAATTAACCTGGATGGATGTGTTGATACTTCGGAGTGTATTAATTTTGTGCTTGCCGGATTAGAGAAGGCTGAATCAACCATGTTTACTATCTACCCTAATCCAGGTAACGGGGAGTTTACTATTGATCTGAATTCTACTTCACAGCAGGTTGTGAAATTAGAAATTTTTAATTTAGTGGGACAGCATGTATTTGAAGAGCAACTGCATGATGAAACAACTACATTGAATTTATCACAATTACCTGGAGGAACCTATATTCTCAGACTTAGATATGAAAATTATACTTACACGAGAAAATTGATTATACAATAAAGAGGGAAGTTAATAGAAAAAGGCTGTCTTGATCTTTTGAGACAGCCTCTTTTTATGTTGACTAATTTCAGTATTAACTGAATATTATTTATTTCCCCAGTCTGGATTAATTATTGTCGGGTTGGCTTAACAGGCCCATACCCTGCATCTCCATGGAACCAATTTGCTCCCTGTCCGGTTAACCATAAGTAATAATCATTATCCAGGTTGCTTTCAATTCCAACAAATTTACCCCCTCCATTTAATGGCACATCATTTTCTTTCTGACATTTAAATATTGCCGTTCCTTCATCAACTTCATCAAACATTGCTACATAAAGCATCTTTGCTCCTGCAAGTTTTGCAGTCGCTATCTGTTTCCAGAGAAAGCCTCCTTCATTTCGCGGAATTTGATTATACTTGGTGACGTCTTGCTGGAGATTTCCCCAGCTAAAGCCCGGAAATACCAATGGGACATAATCTGTGCCGTAGGTTTTGCACTTGGCGATGTCATTTACGATCATAGATGTAGCGATATTGTACGAATCATTATTATACCTTCCAACAGCCCATGGTAAGATTATATCTGCATCCTGAATTAGGGGATGCAACAATGGAGAGTCCTCAGTATCGTTTTTTAGCTCACGCCAATAATATGGCACTCCCAGCATGATAGATACGGGATTTGTGTCCTCCTGAAGATTTGTCACCAGATACTGGACATCAGCTATGTCATAGTTTCTTCCGTCATTGAAACCAACCCCCCAAATGGAAAGCAGTGGTTTTTCGTTATGTCTCAGGTAAGTAGGATGGGTGGTATTGTTAAACAGATCAAATAATTCCTGCAATTCCTGCCAGTCATTTTCCAACACATCCATATCTGCTGATGAGCATCCGCTTAAATCGTACATTACACATATTGCTCTATCATACTTTTTTGCTGCAATAAGCGCATTTTCCAATACCTTGTTAAAATGTCCTTTTCCCTTTGCACTTTTTATTTCAACTACAAACCTTTGCATGAATACGCCATCGATCCCATACTCTTTCATCCACTTAAAATGAAGATCCACAGATTCATAATCATAGGGACTATAGACAAATGCCTTCGCTCCATTTTCATAACTAAAAGCTGTTTCATGCGTAACAGGATACTCGCTCACATCGGGCCAAAAGTCGATAGAGGATATTCCTGGTTCAAACCTGCCATTTAACTCGTAATGATGCCAGCCTCTCTCTGCACCATCTCCATCTGCAGTGAACCATCCTTGATAGCCTGCCATTAAAAGTCCTTCGTAGCTTGTATATAGACACCCGGTTTCATCATATATTTTTCCGGATGGGTTGTCAGTTGTGTCAGTCGGTATGATATCCGGATCCGGATCCACCTCTTCGCAGCTGATCATTAAAGGACTAACTAAGATCAGTCCAAAAATCAGCGAGTAAAATATTTTCTTAATCATATGATTGTATTTAAAAATAGGAAGAATTAACCCTATTGAATATACAAAATGAATACTCAATAGCTTGCAAAGTAACTAAATAACTAAAGTTCCAGTCTGATAGCCGGAGCATAGTTATATTTTGCTTCAGGTGCATCTATAAGTGCACCTACTCTAAAGAAATAGGATTGGGCTGAATCAAAATCCCTGGATTTGCTAAGATCAAGCACAAGTGTAAATTCTTCAGTGGGGTCTACCGCACGATCCAAGGTCTCAAACTCCTCATCCATTCTCATTGGTTCTCCAACAGATGGTTCAAGATGAGCAAATAATCCAATTTTACTTATATTATTGCCTACTGTTTGTTCCAGCTTGAACTTAGCTGTAACAAACATCGCACTGTCCGTAATAGCAACATCTTTAACTCTGATGTAGGGCAGAACTTCAAAATCCAGAATGGTTTCACCACTTATTTCGACGATTTGTGTATCGACCTGAGGAAGAAAGTTCCCTCTCATGATCGGAGGTATTGAATAGCTGTTCTCGAATAGCATATCACGCATGTAGGTCCCATCTACCTTAACGATCAATCTGATGGCTGAGGGATTTTCATAACCATGCTCAATAAGTTCAATCTCTGTTCCCATTATTATGTCAGACTCTACAAGATCACCTGTTACTATATCAATAAAAGAACCTGATAGTGAAGCATCTGGGGCCTCATAATTATCCAACTCGCAGGAGTTAAAAAAGAGGACTCCTCCTAATAAGAATATAAATACTTGTATATTTTTCATTTCGTTTCTTTTAAAGATTAATACATCGGATTATTAATAAGTCCGTTTGAACCAGTACCTACAATATATCTGTAGTAATGTTTTGGTTCCCATGTTTCCGGAGATGGTCCTGCAACTGCATCTCTAACAAAAATGTATGTAGGTGGATCTTCTCTTAAGTCGAGAACAGGTAACAGCGCATGCCTTTCACGGCTATTGAATTCAGAGTGGAATTCTCTTCTTCTTATGAGATCCCAAAATCTTTTATTCTCAAAACACAACTCAACTCTTCGTTCGCGCAATACATTGCCTAAAGTTAATTCAACTTCAGTGGTATGTGCGGCTCTTTTGCGAATATTGTTTATTGCATTCTTAGCTATTTCCGGTGCATTGTCTGCAGAATAATCACTTTCCACAACAGCTTCAGCATAGTTCAATAATATCTCAGCATAACGAAAATCCATAAAATCGATCGTCCCCATATTCCAGGCAGGATTGACATCTACTGCTTCATTCAGAAACTTCTTGAATGAGAGTCCTGTACGTGTATGGTTACCTCCTGCTACGTCAAATCCTGAATATCCTGAAGCATCAGGTGCCCCATACGTATGATAGGTTGAGTCATTTACAGTGATCTTGGTTTTGGTTAACAGAGTTGCTGTTCCATTGGGCTCAATATATCCTGCCTGAATAACAATTTCATTGTTTTTCCACATTGTGCCAGGCAAAATTGCTGTTCCCCAAAGGCGTGCATCCTTATTTTCATAGATGCCGTTGGGTGAATCATAATGGATATAAGTTTGAGCAGGATCATACCCTTCGTAATTTTCATTACCATCTACTACAGTTTTTAAGAGAGAGGTATCTCCGGGACTATTGTAATCTTCGTATAGATCTGCAAGCTCCAGGGTAGGATTCATTCTGCCCGGATGTGGCCAGCCATTTGATAGCTGATTCGGATTGAACCATATTTCATAGTTATTGGCAGTACGATCATCTCCTGTAACCGCATATCCTTTAATAAATATTGCCTCTTCGGTTGCCAGGTTTGGATCTTCAAAAAGAATGCGATAATTTTCAGCAGCCTCTTCAGGAGTTGATGGATTTGGCATATACAAACCAAATGTACTTGAATTCATTATTGCTGCAGAGGCCTTTATGCAGGCTTCATAATAGCCATTGGCTAAAGATGGATCCAATCCAACCAGTTTATTGTTAACAGCTGTGCCTGACATTGGTGATCTGTCCCAGTATTTAGCAAGAGAGGCAGCATGGAGGGCAGCCCTTGATTTAAGAGCGTATGCAGCCCATTTTGTAGCTCTTCGCTCACTTCCCGAACCTTCCGCAAGGTTTGCAATTGCTGTATCACACTCTGCCAAAACAAAATTCCATGTATCCTCTTCAGTGCTACGTGGAACTTTAAGGCTCTCAATATCATTTGTATATTCCTGAGCTTCCATTATCAAAGGTACACCGCCATAACGTTTTGCTAATGCGAAATAGGCGTAAGCCCTGATGAAGGCAGTCTCTCCGACCAGGAGTTTACGGTCCGGTTCAAGAATATCTAAATCGGAAATTACTCCAATTAAAGTGTTTACGTCACGAATCAGTTTATATCCCTGGGTCCACCAATGGTTATAATCATCTCTGGAGGTACGTTCATTGAACTCACTATGGATTGCATCATCTGTATGCATTACCTGGGCAAATCCACCGTTATTTGGGCCACTTGCACTATAGTTGAATATATAGTCAGCACCGCCATGGTGTTGGGTAACTCTTGGAAAATATGTAAAATCTTCCACTGGTAATTGATAATAGAGGTTGGCCATGTATAGCCGTACTCCTCCTGGATCCGAAAATAACTCTTCTCCGGAGAGTTTATTGGTTGGATGTAAATCCAGTACATCTTCGCATCCCATCATGAAGAGTACCAGAACAGCTGTAAATATATATTTATAAACCTTCATTGCATATTGTATTTTAGAATGTAATATTTATTCCCACGTTATAGCTTTTGGCAAGAGGATAAGTAAGTCCTGCACTGTATGCTCCTTCAATTTTTTCCGGATCGAAAGGCTTTACAAAATCATCTGTAAAAGTGAACAGATTGTGACCATTACAGTAGAGTCTCATATTTTCAATTCCAATCTTATTTATCCATTTTTTATTTTTGATAGTGTATCCAATATCAACACTTTTTAATCTCAGGTATGAGGCATCTTTTCTCCACACTTCACTTTCTGCATATAACATTCCCACGTCAGTGTTGTAACGTTGCGCAGGCCATTCGCCTTCTGTCCAGACCCCATTTTCATCCTGGGTATAGGCATCGTAAAAGTAGGCTGGAGTATTTCCCCTGAAGGCAAACATCTCAGCGTAAACTTCTCTGAATCGGACAGTATATTTTCCAGAGCCCTGTAACAGGGCATTCAGATCAAATCCTTTCCATGAACATGCCAAAGTCATTCCATAATATTGTTTTGGAGTGCTATTGAAGAAAAGAGGAACTACATCACCACCGTTTATAACTCCGTCTCCATTCATATCCTTGTACTGGAAATCACCGGGCAATTCTTTGGTATTCCCATTGGTACCACCTTGAATAGGTGCATAAATAACAGCATCTGCATCTGCGAATTGTCCTTCAATTACATAACCCCAATTGACGTCATTATACCTTTCTGCTTTTCCATTTCTCCATTCGTCATAACTATTTGTAAAATCACCTCTCTCGACATATTTATTCATCGTTCTAAACAGGTTGAAGTTACCGCGAACTTCATAATAGAATTCGCCAATATTTTTTCTTAATCCCATAGCAAATTCAATACCCCTTACCATGTCACTATTCAGGTTCTCTTCAGGAAGTGTACCTCCGAAGGTATTGGGTAATGAAACATTTCGCCTGGTGAGCAGACCTGTTCTATACCTTTGATATGCATCAAACTCAAAGGAAAGAGAGTTCTTCCATAATCCTACATCAAGACCGATATTCGTAATCCTTGATGTAAACCATGTTAAATCTCTATTTACAATTGAAGGAGCAGATGCCCCTGTTTGATAAATATCATTTTCGAATTCATAGCCACCGCCGCCTGTAGTAGTAAACCCTTCAACATATTGAAATGGTGCTCCTGCATCCTCTCCAACAATACCATAGGAAGCTCTTATTTTTAGGTTTGAGATAATGGGTATCGCATCCTGGAAAAATGATTCCTCTGATACTCTCCACCCAGCAGTTATTACCGGGAAGAATCCCCATTGATTATCCGGATGGTAGCGGTATGAACCATCATACCGGAATGCATATTCCAATAAATATTTCCCTTTGTAGCCGTAATTGAAACGACCAATGAGAGAGCGGCTCCCTGTTTCGGTTTCGTAACCTGCTGTTTTTTGTTCATTCAGGCTTGCCTGATTGATCTGATCATTAGTATAAAAATCATATTCCCGTTGTAGCCAGGCTGATCTCAGATCGGTCTCATTCTGCTCATACACCAACATACCACTAACATCATGTGTCTCTTTAAAATTTCGCTTATAAAAGATTTGAGTTTGAAAGTTCAGTTGACTGAAATCATTAAACGTATTACTGATCCTGGTAGGAGAGAACTGATCCACTCCATTATACTGATCGCTTGCTTCATCATAAGTGTATAACTTATAACTTTTTGTAAGCGATTTAGCCAAATAGCTATTATTATCGTATGAGTACAACCCTTTTATTGATAAACCCTCAACAAATGGCACTTCATATGTCAATGTAATGGATGATTGGAAATTTCTGTTGACACGTTCGTTATATCCACTTACATCCCTTTCTGACATTGCCAGAGGATTGAGATCAGATGGAAAAACGAATGAGTAGTAGTCAGAATTATTATTGGCAAAAGGTGTTGCTGTTGGATCTGCAATTCGCGTTGCTTTGAATATATTAAAGAAGTTAGCGCCGGGTTCATACCTTTTGTCAGATCTTCCAGCCAATTGGATATCTGCTTTCAAATTATTGGTTAACTGTGCTGTAAGATTAGTTCTGAATGTGTATTTGTCATATCCCAGATCATTACTTTTTAGTAAACCACCATCTTCTACATATCCGAAACTGGCATAATAACTGATTTTATCACTCCCTCCTGTAGCAGAAAAATTGTGTTGTTGTTGATAGGCACGATCGTTGAAAGTTGCATCATACCAATCGGTACCCTCGTAGCCTGGTGCACCGATCCTGTAATTCTCGACTTCCTCATCTGAATATTGAGGGTTTTTGCCGGCATTAAATCTTGCATTGTTTACCATTTCTACATACTGGATAGCTGAAGCCATCTCGGGAACGTTGGTGGGCTTCTGAAAACCAGCTACAGAATTGTATTTGAACTTGGTTTTTCCTTTTGCACCCTTTTTTGTGGTTACAATAATAACTCCATTAGCAGCTCGTAATCCATAGATTGCTGCTGCAGCATCCTTTAAGACAGAGATGCTTTCAATATCTTCAGGATTTATACGTTGAAATTCACTGCCTCCTTCACGAGCTACGCCGTCAATTATAAATAGAGGAGTTCCAAATCCTCTGATATTGATCCTTGTATCAAAACTTCCAGGTTCACCTGTGTTCTGTCGAATTTGTAAACCGGGTACTTTTCCCTGTAGAGCCTGAGCCAAACTACTATGGGTAGTTGTTAAAATGTCTTCAGACTTGATGTTACTGATCGCTGCTGTTAAACTCTCTTTTTTCATTGTGCCGTATCCAACTACTACCAGCTCACCAATTTGAGCCATGTCTTCCAGTAATACAATGGATAGATCAGCACGATCTGTTATTTCAATTTCCTGGCTTTGCATTCCCACATATGAAAAAAGCAAAACAGTGTTTATTGTAGTTGAGATAACAAATTCCCCGTCAATATTTGATATCGTTCCATTTATTGTTCCTTTAACAACAACTGAAACACCAGGAACCGGGACCCCATCCTTATCTGTAACCGTTCCGGATATATCCACGGTTTGAGCATGAATACCCAATGCAGAAAAGAGCATCATCAGGCATAGAAAAATAATTTTTTTCATAGAATTAGTTTTTGAGTTATAGATTTTCAGTCAAGGTTGCATATTTTATAATGGTTTATTCAGAGTATTCATAATACGAAAACAGTTATAAATATAGGATTCAAGGTTAAAAAAGAATTAATAAAACATTAAGAAGATTAATAGTTGTAAATTTTTTATATAAAATTACCCTAACATGCTAGCTGACAGGCAATAATAAATCGGTTAAATATAATATTTTTTGAGTCGGCTTTTCAGAAAACGGACTTGATAACGTAACTTTTCAATTTTATAAATTGGTTTTTTTTCTGATTGTCGACGCATTAAATATTAATTAATGCTTTGTTAATAGTCTGAAATTAAATTAAAACAGTTTTTTGAACGAATTTTTATTTTTGCAATAGAATAATTTCATTACAATGAACAGAAAAACTTATCTCTTTTTTGTCTTTATATCCATAATATCTGTATCCTCGGTATGGATGAATTTAAATTCTCAGACTGTGTTGCAGCGCTGTGATATTGCCAATCTGTGGCAGAGTTCCAACTCAATTTCTTCAGATACAGGAGACAAAAAAGAGGGAATGGGCTCCTTGAGCATTACGGGTGGCGGAACAGATTGGTTTAAGAAAAGTTTTTCACAGACAGATGCCGGAATTGATGAGTCAGGATGGTTCTGTTTTTGGTTATATGTTTCTGATATAAGTCAGTTTAATGGAGGTGGACAGATTGAATTGACATCTTCTGGTGGACCTGATGTAGATGAATATTCCTGGTCTCTTGCCGGGTTGGGCCTAAATAATGGATGGAACTTTGTTGAATTACAGATATCTGCAGCAGCTAAAATAGGATCTCCATCATTAAAGTCAATAAGATTTTTTAGAATATACCAGGTTCTTTCAGGTGAGATTACAGCCAAGATTGATTTCCTCAGATTTACCACTTCTAAGGATCCTGTTTCCTCAACTGACCCTCTTGACATCCCAAAGGTGGACTTCACAACTCTTGATGGGAAAGTGATGTTTGGATACCAGGGCTGGTTCCTTCATCCTGATGATGGATCTGAATTTGCCAGGTGGAATCATTGGGGAAGCATGCAGGATGCAAACACACTTAATGTAGAAATGTTCCCGGATATGAGGGAATATGAGTCAGATGAAAAATTTGAAACTGGACTTACATTTGCTGATGGTCGTGTTGCCAAAGTATATTCAGCATACACTAAAAAAACAGTAATAAGGCATATGAAATGGCTGCGTGATTACAGTCTGGATGGTGTATTCCTGCAACGCTTTATAGTTTCTATATATGCTGAGGATGCTCTAAAATCCGCCAGGGATACAGTTACTACAAATGTTATGGCCGGTTGCGAAAAATATGATAGAGCGTTTGTAAATATGTGGGATCTGTCGGGTCTGGGTCCAGGTGAAATGTGGAAAGTGATAAATGACTGGAAACACCTGGTTGATGATTTGAAAATAACAGAAAGCCCAAATTATTTACATCACCGTGGAAAACCACTCGTCTCTATTTGGGGTTTTACGGTTAGGGATTTGCCTGATTCTGACCTTCAGGAACTGATCAATTTTTTTCGTGATAGTCCTGAGGAAAAATACAGAGCCACCATTATGCTTGGTACTAATCATGATTTTTTTCAAAGGGCTTCATGGCTGGATGAACTTCAGCAGGTTGATGTAATTAGTCCATGGGCAGTAGGCCGGTTTAGTAATTTAAGTGGAAATCAGAATTTTATTAATGATTATGTAATTCCTGGACAGGATTGGTGTGATCAGAATAATATAGATTTTCTTCCGATTGTATGGCCGGGGTTCTCTTGGTATAATCTGAAGAGGGAGGGTGATTGGCAAAAGAATCAAATTCCGCGGAATGGTGGTGATTTTTATTGGGCCCAGGCCAACCGTACGATCAGTTCAAATGCAAAAATGGTCTATATAGCAATGTTTGATGAAGTGGATGAGGCAACAGCCATGTATAAAGTGACGGAGAGCGAGGAACAGGCTCCTGAAGTTGGTTATTGGTTAACATTAGATGCAGATGGGTATGACCTTCCCAGCGATTGGTACCTTCGTTGTGCAAGTCTAACGACAAATGTGCTGAAAGGAGTTACAGATAACCGGTCTTCCCTTAACATTCCACCAGATGGAATGGACGCCTTCAAGGCTGAAGCAATACCTTCACAGTGTGGTACTACTCAAGGTAAAATAAGTTTTGAGTATCCCGAAGTTGATGCAGGAACTTTATTGGAATTCAGCATTGACGGAGGCATCTCTTATCCTTATTCTTCAACTGTTGGTTCTGTATCACTGGAAACAGGGCCCTTAAGTAGTGGCGTTTATAATGTTTGGCTGCGGAGGTCAGATGGAAGTTTCCCAACAGATCTGGGGCCATACACTATTTTTGATCTTGGGCCGGTTGCGAGTGTTATGACCACAAAAGCTACCTGCGGATTTGATGATGGTGTGATTACACTTGCTATGGAGGATAATACCTTTCTTAGCCCTCTTCAATTTAGCATTGACGGCGGTTTATCATACGAAATAACAACAATCGATGGTGTCTGGTCATATAATTTTGTGGGACTTTCTGCTGGCAGCTACAATGTTTGGAGCAGGTTTGCAGATGGAAGTTGTCCTCAACATCTGGCGGACGTGACAATTGGTTCAGAACCAATCGAAATTGCTCTGTTTCCATTTGTCGACGGGGTACCTCAGGCTCAGATTCAGTCAGCTGTATATGGGTGTCCGGGCTCGTCACTTTCAATCACCGCTGAGCCTGTGGAGGATTCTTGGACATGGTCATGGACAGGACAGAATGAGTTTTCAGCTTCAATACGGAGTGTGGAAATCTCCGAATCCCTTACGGAGGATATGTTTGGTAAGTATGAAGTATCTTATATTAGTCCTGAGGGTTGTGAGAACTCTTCCATCTTCTACGTTAGAAAAAAAGCAGATTGCCCTGCTGTGCACTTCAATGAGATGAATGCCAGATATGAATACAGGGTATTTCCTAATCCAACGAATGGAGCTATCGGATTTGACACTGGCCAGAATGGAATCAGATCCATTAAGATCTCTGATTTGTCAGGTCGCGAGGTTATTTATCGGACCGATCTTTCATCCGGGGTAAATTTTATAGATATCTCCTGTGCTGAGGATGGAGTTTATGTGTACAAAATAGAGGATAATAAAGGAAATTACAGTTACGGAAAGATAATCAAAAAGTAAAGGCATTCTGCAGAACAGCTCTTTTTCCGAAGATTGGATTCCTCCATATTAATTAACTGATTGTATAGGCATATCCAATGTTAGTGGGATCTCATTTCTCAACATTTTTGCACCTTCTCCGCTTAACCATAAATAATGGTTTGCCGGCATCCCATCTTTATTTAATTCGATTTGATTAGTTTATCCACATAGACCTGTTGGCTTTCGTTTAGAATTCTCAGGAGATATATTCCTTTACTCAGATTGGACATGTCTGGCAGCTTGTAAACATTATATTCGAAATCTGGATTGTCATCAGTAATTCGTTCCAATAAAATGCCCCGCATATCTAAAATCTCTATGGTCAATGAATTGTACACTCTGCTTGTGTAAATATCCAGAAATGTATTGCTCAGGTCAGAGGGATTAGGTCGTACTCTAACTGACAATTCAAATTCTTCCGTCAATTTATTTATGGATTGTTCTTTTATTCCCACATGAGAACTACAATTATTTGATCTGTCTGCCCACTCACTATCCATCCATTCAAGTCGATCAGATATCCATGATTTCATATTAATGATTTCCTCCTCATACGTTTCAGGCCAGGTTTCATTTGGCCAGATATAGGTTCCCAGGATCTTGAATTTTTCAAAATTTCTTTCTACAGCAGCTCCAAGGAAGTTAACGGAGTGGTTAATAAAGTATTCAAAGCTCTCATTACTCAGTACATTTGTCCGAAGATCATCCCATCTGCAAAACACCTCGTTTTCAAACCAAGGATCTTCCAGTAATCTTTTCCACCAATATACCCTGCTCCAATTATCATAAACCCAACTGTGCGTATAGGGTATGTTGTTATCGTAACCATAATTAAGGTTCCCTAAAGATATGTTATAGTCCCATGGAGGTCCGGCAAAAAATTTCCCACCATCTTCATCATTCTGTTTGAAGAAATAGGTGCTGAACATATAATTATCGATCCCTTTCGAGATCTCGTTGATGATCAGCATATCGACAAATGATTTTACATCTATATAGGAGCGGTACCCGGAAACAGGATCATCAAAGTCCGGTCCTGACATCATCTCGTCATACTCTTGCATATAATCTCTGATATACTGTCTTTGTTCTGGGGTCAATTCGAAGTAGTCCGGATCAAAATACTGGTATTTTAAAGGCTCGTAGTATATTTGATCCACAGGAGATGACCAATACTCAAAAGGCTCCATATCATTGGTTTTATCTCTCCTTAGAATGTATCCCCCTGTAATTTCCGGAGAAGAGACATCCATACTATCAATTTTATCAATATCTACCCTGTTTTCATCTCTTTTCAGTTTCTCTGTCAAAATATATACTCCCCGGTAATCACCATTTAGTAACAGTTCTATATAGCGGGTTCTGGGGGCCCAATTGTCCATTTCGTTATACATTTTATAAACAAGTACATTCCTCATTAATGTTTTATCACTGTATGGTGCATAGAGAACAAAGTCATTTTCAATCGGAAGTCCTAAAATTGAAACATTGTTATTTGATCCGTCAGAATTTTGCAATTCAATGGAATACGATTTCTTCTCAAAACCTGCAGAGGACTCTCCACGGGTCTCAATGCTAATATTTCCATCATATTCATTCCAAGTATCTTCAGGATGGTTTGATATACCAATACCATTATTAATGAGTCCCATTTGTGCTATTATTCTTGGTTCATCTGGAATTGCTTGTCCCGAAGTGTTAATTATCATTAACGGGATGTTGAAAGAATCAAAGAAGACAGGCTCCCAAAACCATTCAGGAACTTCGCTGAAAACTAAACCAGAACTTGCGATGCCTGCATGAAAATAGAAATTTGATGAGAGATCACTGGACGTATTATACCTGTTATGCACTTCAATGGCCAGTATATTTTCACCGCTTAGTAACAAGTCAGAAATGATGCCAGTATTGATTGGAAACCTTTCCGGCATCCCCCCCTCATATAATTTCGCCTCGTGATCGAAAACCAGATCCATATTCCAGGAGACAGGATCATCAACATTTGCCCTTGCAATTTCTGTTCCATTCAGGTAGGCAATAAAACCATCATCATAGTCAGCATCAAGAACCAGTCTCTGGATATCAGACAGATCGAGAACTTCGAAAGAATATCTCAAATATAGCGAGTGGATACCGCTCTCAATCTTTGTGTTGTCATCACCATCCCCATACCCGACACCGCTAATCCCGGTCGCCCAACTGTTATCATCAAACTCCTTATACTTCCACGACTGTCCGATATCAGCATCAGGTACAAGATATTTACATGAGACGCCAGTATATATAATACTTTCATAATGATCAACATTCTGAGAAAGTATGTTTATGGGAAGAATAATTATAAAGAGAAAGAGTAGATTACGCATTATGATCGTCTGAATTTAGAAGTCTCGAATACTTTTTTGAAATATTTCAATGGAAAAATCTTCCACCAAAATTTAGATAGTTATGTTAGCAATTATATAATATCACCATTTAACATTTTATTAAAAATAGATTAATGAATGTGTAAATACTTTTTATTTATAAATACCATGTAATTATTGACCTCAGTATCATGGAATTGTAAGATCGATTTCTCAGGCTAAATAAATATATATAAAGGATGAATGAGTTCACAAATCTTTTCATTTACCTATTATTACAGCAGCATATCCCTGAAATATTTAAGTTTGGAGCCGGTATTACCCTGTAAAATATTTAAAAAATGGTATAGATCAATTCAATATTAAAATCCCTGTTTGATATGTTAATTAGCTTTCATACGAAATAATGGGTTTGAAATATGTATTTTTAAGAAAAATATTTTCAGAATTAGAATTGATAGTCGATTTTTGTTAAGTAAATTTGATTCGTTTGGGGAGGACTTTTCACTACTATATGTTTTTGTCTAAAATGAAATGTAACTTTGAGAAAATAGTAAATGCAGGCATCAACAATAGATTGATCGTATTAACTATTCTACTGGGTTCATTCATTTCGAATTTTACTTTTGGGCAATATTACGGACTGAAATTTTCGAGTTATGAGGTTTCACTAGATCAAAGGTCAGGACTGGACCTGTCTCCTGATGGTCCACTAAGTATAAAAGATGAACTGGATTTGTCATTCTACCTAAAAATTCAAGCTGAGCAGGAATCTTATTTTGGTTATATATTCAGATTAATGCTTGGGGAAAATAATATTGATCTGATTCATTCCATTATAGATGATCATCCAAATAATTTTGAGTTAATACTTGGTGATAAAACCAGTAAAATATCCTTTAATGTACCACTGAGCAGGCTATCAACTGAATGGACCAAATTCAGGTTCAAATTTGATTTTAAAGAGAAGAAAATATATAGTTACATTAATGACACGATCCTTATTGATGACATGTCAGGATCTATGGCAAATGATGGGTTTAGATTAATGTTTGGAGCCCACTCATTTGATCGTTTTTCATCCACAGATCTGCCGCGGATGACTTTGAGGGATGTTGAGGTCAGAACTAAAAATGAATTAAAATACAGTTGGCCACTTGATCAGACTCAAGGAGATGAAGTACTATCCATACCGAGTGGCTATAATGGGGTTGTCAAGAATCCGGATTGGATTCTTTACAGGCATAATAATTGGAATAATATTATTGAACTTAGCACTAAAGGAATAGTCAAGTCAGCTTTTAATCCTTTGTTAAATGATTTTTATATTGTATCAAATGACACTCTTTTTGTATTCAATGTATCTGATAATTCACTTCAAAAAATAGAATATAAGACTCCTTTTTGCATTTTAGGCACTTCAGAGACAATCTATGATACTGTTTCGCGACAGTTAATTTCTTATTCATTGGACAATAACTTTAAATCTGTCTTTAATTTTGAAGATAGTTGTTGGTCAGCATCACTACCAAGTACAGTTCCTCTAACTGTATACTGGCATCATAACCGATATATTGGATCAGATGGCGCAATATATACGTTTGGTGGATATGGAGAATTTATGTACAAAAACGCTGTGTTCGTTTGCAAGCCCGGAACAGAAAGCTTTGACACGGTTAAATACAAGGGTGATTTTCACCCAAGATATCTTGCCGGATCTGGATACAATCCCAATGATAGTCTACTATATATTATCGGTGGCTATGGCAGTAAAAGCGGCAAGCAAATAGTTAATCCGGACTACTATTATGATATTCTTGGTTATTCTATAAAAGATAGAAGTTTCAAGAGCATTTTTGAGTTCAGTGACATAAACTCCGCCTTTTGCTTTGGAAATTCTGTGATAATTGACCAATCAAATAATTTATATGCATTACAGTTCCCAAAACACCTGTTTACTAATTCTTTGCAACTTATTAAAATTCCATTGGATGAGCCTGAGATCTTTAAATTGGGAACACTGATCGATTTCAGCTTTAACGATGTGCAATCCAATGCTGACCTGTTTTATAGTTCTGTCTCCAATAAGCTAATTGCCGTTACTTCATATTTTACTGAAGGGAGGTCAAATATTGAATTATATACCATTGCTTTTCCTCCGGAGGCTATTCCAAAAAATATGCTTGCAGTAAAAAAAACAGAGAATAATGCCAGGATAGGACTGATTGTAATACTCGTAATTCTGATTATTCTGATCACTGCTATAATAACCCGAAGGTCTGTTTTTAAGAAAAAGAATCTATTGAGTAATATTGCCGGTGGAGAGGAAAGTCAAAATACCACATCTCTCACAGAAATATCTGAAAATCCGTACAAAACTAAAGCTAATTCAATAATTCTATTTGGAGGGTTTCAGGTTATTGATAAGAATGGAACAGATATTACCGGATCATTTTCCCCACTTTTGAAAAAGCTATTTCTCTATATTCTTTTAAGTTCATTGAGAAATAATAAGGGAGTTTCTTCAACTATTTTATCAGAGACCTTTTGGTTTGACAAGTCAACTGATAGTGCAAGGAACAACAGGGCCGTTAATATTGTTAAATTACGAACCCTTATTGAGAATGTTGGTGTTGCCTCAATTTCTAAGGATACTGGGTATTGGACGTTTGATTTTGAGCAAAGCTCTCTCTATATTGATTATTTTGAGTACTTAAAAATAGTCAAACGAAAAACAGAATTAAATAAAGATAATATTATAGAGTTATTGTCGATTATTGATAGCGGTCAATTTCTTCTGAACACCAATGCCGACTGGTTAGATATTTATAAATCGGAAGTGTCAAATGAAATAATTGACACATTGGTTGACTATATTAATCGATCAGATGATGATCATGAATTTACTTTACATCTTACTAATTGCATGTTTTTGTTCGATATTGCCAGCGAAGAGGCCATGTCAATGCAATGTAAACTACTTGTTAAGCTTGGCAAGCATAGTCTTGCGAAACAATCATATGCTAAATTTGTAAAAGAGTATAAACAGTTATATGATGAAGATTACGCACTAAGTTTTACTCAGATAATTGATGAGAAGTAATTCTCTGAGATGCCTTTCAATCTCATTTACTACAAATAAAAAAATAATTAATTAATACCAGCTTATTTGATAATTGTATATCTTTAATATATTGATTATCTGTGGTATGTCCGCCATTTTGAAATTATTGAATATTTCTATTATCCACTTGATAATGATCTTTCTATTCAGTAGTTAATTTTTTATTAATCCTTTTTTAACTGCTCAGGGTTTTCTTTAATATAAATATTTTAATTCCAGCAAAATTATGACTCAGAGAAAGTCCAGTAAATATATTTTATCGATTCTTACATATCTTATTTTATCAATAAGTTTTGGATGTAATGAAAGCATCAGCGAGGATAGCTCCAAAATTATCAATTTTGTTGATTCATTCATCGGGACTGATTCTCATGGACACACTTTCCCTGGAGCCGCTTTGCCTTTTAGCATGGTGCAATTAAGCCCTGATACAAGAACCATGGGTTGGGATGCATGTGCCGGGTATCATTATTCAGATTCATCCATACTTGGATTCAGCCATACTCATTTGAGTGGCACAGGAATTGGTGATTATGGTGATATACTATTTATGCCATTCACCGGTAATATTTCTATAGATGCTGGTGAAGTTGACCAGATAGATTCAGGCTATCGATCAAGATTTAATAAGCAAACTGAGACAGCAAGTCCGGGTTACTATTCTGTGGAGTTATCAGACTATAATATTAATGTAGAGCTCACAGCTACTCAAAGAACCGGAGTTCACAGATACACTTTTCCTGAAGCAGATGAAGCAGGAATACTGATAGATTTGTCTCACTCAATACATGGACATCAAAATGTGTTGAATGAGATAAAAGTTATTAATGAATTTGAGATTCAAGGACAAAAATTTACGAGTGGGTGGGCAAACAAGCACATAGTTTACTTTACAGCAAGATTCTCTAAACCATTTAAAGCCCAACTGTATTTAAATGATCAACTGCAGAAAAATGTAACAGAAGTATCGGGAGAAAACACAAAGGTGAAGTTAGTTTTTAAGACAGTAGAAGATGAAATTGTTATTGCCAAGGTGGGTATCAGTCCGGTTGGATATGAAGGATCAAACAATAATCTTAAGCTTGAAGCAGATGATTTTGGTTTTGATAGTATTAGAGAGAAAGCTGAATGTACATGGGAAAAACAACTTTCTAAGATTAAAATAGAAACTAATAATACAAGTGATAAAACAGTGTTTTATACTGCACTCTATCATGCATATATATACCCAGGAATATATTCTGATACTGATGGTACATACCGGGGAATGGATCAAAAAACACACAGCTCTGACAGTCCAAATTACACCGTTTTTTCTCTATGGGATACGCACCGTGCCTTACATCCATTTTTAACAATTGCAGAACCCGAATTAAATCAGGAATTTATAAGAGCTCTGCTTCGTAAGTATGATGAAGGAGGAATCTTACCAATGTGGGAACTTGCATCTAATTACACTGGAACCATGATAGGATCACACGCTGTAACAGTCATTGTTGATGCATATATGAAGGGACAACGCGATTTCGATGTGGAAAAGGCTTTAGAAGCAATTATTCATTCAGTTGCCTATGATACTGTGAAAAAGATAAATTATTCCTCGCAGACATCTTGGGGAAATCTGATGCCAAAAGCAAAACTGTTTGAAGAGAAATATGGATTTATTCCTTGTGATCTGGAAAATGCCTCGGTGTCTAAGGCGCTGGAATTTGCATTCAACTACTGGGGAATTGCAACCATGGCACAAGATATGGGTGAAGATGCAATTGCAACAGAATTTTTTGAGAAGTCTGAGAGGTACAAGATCTATTTTGATAAAGAAGTAGGATTTATGCGTGGAAAAAGGTTAGATGGAAGCTGGGACGAACCCTTTCATCCACGGTATTCATCACATTGGAAGACACCATATGTGGAAGGAAATGCGTGGCAGTGGACCTGGTATGTTCCTCATGATGTTGAAGGTTTGATTAAGCTTATGGGAGGGAAAGAATTGTTTGCAACAAAACTGGATTCATTATTTACCATTACATCTGAGGTTCTCGGAGAGGAGAAATCTATCGATATCTCAGGGCTTATCGGACAGTATGCCCATGGAAATGAGCCCAGTCACCATATTGCATATCTTTTCAATTATGTGGATCAACCGTGGAGGACACAGGAGATCGTATCTCAGATTCTGAAAGATTTTTATACAGATCAGCCTGATGGCCTTTGTGGAAATGAGGATTGTGGTCAGATGTCGGCATGGTATCTGTTAAATTCAATTGGTATATATCCTGTTTGCCCCGGGGAACCACGATATTCAATAGGTTTTCCATTATTTGACAAGGTTGAGATTTCCGTCTCGGGAGATAAGACCTTTACAGTAATTGCTGAGAATAGAACTGAAGCTAATCTTTACGTTATGGAAGTGCTTCTGAATGGTGAGAAACTTACTGAACCATTTATAGATCATAGGGATATTGCAAACGGATCAACCTTAACATTCATTATGGGAAAGGAAAAAACAGTGTTTTGGAGATAGACAATTCAAATTTCAGTTTTGATGAATAAATTAATAATAGGATCAATAAAAAAAGTAGTAGTTTCTTTTAGTAGTAGTTTAGTTATGTTGGAAACCGGGTTAATAATATTTTATTAACCCGGTTTTCTTTGTGCATTCAAAATCTGATAGTAGAAAAACACTATTATAATTTTAGTGAAAATCCCATGATTAGAGAGACTTATTTGTATTATATTTCCATCTTTAAAATAGAAGTTCAAATAATTATACAATAGATTACAGTTACAATGAAAAAGAATTATTTTGCATCCATCCCAATTTTCCTGGCATTTTTAGTAATGGGTTTTGGTGATGTATCCGGCCCCTTAACCAGTCAATTACAGAACGATTTTGAATTGAATAATTTCCAGGCAGGATTGGTAACTTTTATGGCCTTTATCATGTTCGGATTGCTTTCCATCCCCATGGGAATATATCAGGACAGAAAGGGAAGAAAACATGTATTGACACTTGGTCTGATCGCGGCCCTCATTGGGATGGCATTACCAATTATTGGAAGATATGAATCATTTGCACTGATTCTGGGTGGACTGTTATTCATGGGTACGGGAGCCACACTCTTGCAGGTGGCTGGAAATCCTATCATGCGGGATGTTTCCCCGGAAGGAAAATATTCCAGGAACCTCTCCTTTGCACAATTTGTGAAGGCAATTGGTTCTCTTGCAGGCTCCTTGATCCCAATTCTTGCTGCAAGATTTTTTGGCCTCGACTGGAAACTTCTGTTTCCTATTTACGGGATCGTAATTCTTGTTGTCATTATCTATTTGCTATTAACAAGTATTGAAGAGAACAATACAGAAAGTGAGATACCGGCAACATTAAAATCTTGTTTTGGACTCTTAAAAAATCCTTTCATATTGTTAATGGTTATTGGAATCTTTGTTTATGTTGGTTCAGAAGTTAGTATGAGTGCAAAACTGCCAAACTTCCTGGAATCAAAATTTGATTTTGACATAAAAGAGAAAGGCTTGTTTGGTACATTGTTCTTCTTTATTTCACTTATGACAGGCCGTTTCCTGGGGGGTGTTATTCTGAATTGGATTTCCCCGAGAAAATTCCTCATTATTACCAGTGTTCTATCTATACTGGGTATCGCAGGACTATATATTTCTTCCACTCCAATAATCGCCTTTGTATTCATATTTATCATTGGACTTGGGTTTGCAAATATCTTCCCTTTGATTTTTTCCATTACCGTTGATTCCATGCCTGAAAGAAGTAATGAAATATCCGGTCTTATGGTAACAGCGATCATTGGTGGTGCTTTTGTCCCTATTCTTTTTGGTGTTGTTGCCGACATGTTTGGATTAATGGCCGGATTTATTGTTCCTTTACTTTGTATGTTTTATATATTTCTAATTGCATTTAAACCTGCAAAACAGTAAGCAAATGAATATTTTTTCAGATGAGCGGGTAGTTCTTACCCTTGATGCAGGAGGAACAAATTTTGTTTTCAATGCCATACAAAAAGGGAAGGCAATTATTGAGGATCTTATCAAACCTGCCAATGCAGATGATCTTGAATTGTGTATCGAAACCATGAAGAGTGGTTTCAATGAAGTGATGGAGACTATTTCAGAAACTCCGGTTGCCATTAGTTTTGCTTTTCCCGGACCGGCAGATTATCCCAATGGTATAATTGGAGACCTGAATAATCTGCCTGCATTTCGTGGCGGTGTTCCTTTGAAAGCAATTCTTGAAGAGGAATTTAAACTTCCTGTTTTTATCAATAACGATGGTGATCTCTATGCGTATGGCGAAGCACTTGGAGGCATATTACCGGAAGTAAACAACATGCTGGAGGCTGCGGGAAGTAAGAAAAAATATAATAATCTGATTGGATTGACATTAGGAACAGGATTTGGGGGAGGTTTAGTAAGAAATGGTCAGTTATTTATTGGTGACAACTCAACGGCTGGTGAAGTTTGGCTATTTAGTAATCGCTATTCCCCAAATGTAAATTCCGAAGACATGGTAAGCACCAGATCTATTCAGCGTGTTTATGCTGAGCAAGCAGGTCTTGCTTATCCAAACAATCTGATGCCAAAAGATATCTATGATATTGCTGCCGGACTTAAGGATGGGAACAAAGAGTCCGCATTAAAAGCATATGAGGAAACCGGGAAAGCATTGGGTGATACCATTGCAAATCTCATGACTTTGATCGATGGTCTTGTGGTGATCGGTGGTGGAATAACAGGCGCCAAAGATCTCTACATGCCTGCTGTAATGGAAGAATTGAGTGGTTATTATTATCCGTCTAATACTGACAAGCTTCCCAGGCTTGTCCAAAAGATTTTCAATCTTGATAATGAGGAAGAGCTGATTGCATTTTGCAAGAATTATTCAAAAGAGTTAAATGTTCCCGGGTCGGATAAGACTGTCTCCTATGATCCTGTGCCAAGATTAGCCATTGCCACCAGTCGCATTGGTGCCAGCGAGGCAATTTCATTGGGTGCTTACGCTTTTGCTTTGCAGAAAGTGAGCGAGTAAGATGATGGTCTTTCTAATTTCCTGTTGAGATAATACCTTGCCTGCATCAGGAGCTTAACATTTTCTTATCTTGTCAAAAAAATGCGCATGAAAATAATTTCCTGGAATGTAAATGGAGTAAGAGCAGTAGCAAAAAAGGACTTTTTTAAAATATTTGAAGACTTGTCAGCAGATATATTTTGTCTGCAGGAAACAAAAGCACAGGATGATCAGGTGGCTGAAACACTTTTGCCTATTGAGAATCACTTTATCTATTCAAATTCTGCTGT
This sequence comes from Bacteroidales bacterium, assembly GCA_030589895.1. Taxonomy (GTDB): domain Bacteria; phylum Bacteroidota; class Bacteroidia; order Bacteroidales; genus JAUUZQ01. The sequence goes on along the minus strand of JAUUZQ010000007.1, from coordinate 31,582 downwards.
AAAGAAGGGATATTCAGGGACTGCCATAATATCAAAAACAAAACCTCTACATGTTTCCATGGATATTGGAATTTCTGAGCATGATACTGAAGGCCGGGTCATGTGTCTTGAGTATGATTCTTTTTTTCTTGTGAATGTTTATGTTCCCAATTCAGGTAGCGAGCTGAAAAGATTGGATTACCGACAAGAATGGGATGAAGCATTTTATGCTTATCTGAAAAATCTTGAAAAAACTAAACCTGTAGTATTGTGTGGTGACTTAAATGTAGCGCATAAAGAGATAGACCTTTCTCGCCCAAAAGCCAATTATAATAAATCGGCCGGTTACATGCAGGAGGAGATTGATGGAATGGACAGATACACACAAGGTGGTTTTGTGGATACTTTTCGGCATTTCTTTCCGGGGAAAACAGATTCCTTTTCATGGTGGAGCTACAGGGCGGGAGCGCGTGACAGAAATATAGGATGGAGAATCGATTATTTTTTAGTGAGTAAGTCTATAATCTCATCTATTACCAGCGCAGCTATACTACCTGAGGTAAAGGGATCTGATCATTGTCCGGTGGAAATTGAGATAGAATAGGTCAGCTTTCAAATGAATTATTCTTTTTTTTATTTCTATTCTATGCTCCTCATTTCTTATATTTGCCTTCCTGAAAATTGAACACAATGATTGTATTGCGAGTCCTTCCGGTTATTATCAGCTTCCTGCTTCTTGCAGCTCACTTCTCAAGAGCAGATATGCTGGTATTTTCAATAATTGCTTTGTTAATTCCATTTCTTCTTTTCATAAAGAAAATTTGGGTGGCAAGGACTATTCAGTTATTCCTTCTCGCCGGAGCAATTGAGTGGATAAGGGCAATGTTTGTCTATATTGGAATTAGAAAGTCTATCGGAGATGATTGGACAGTACTTGCGATAATTTTGTCAGTTGTTGCATTAGTTACACTGGCTTCAGGATTGGTTTTTCAATCTAAATCACTGAAAAAGGTATATAAAGCCAGCATTATTCAGGATTAAACAGTTTTTTGAACTTTAGTATTTAATTCAGCTATGAGTGCTGTGTATGGAACTGATGTTATCATTGGTCAAAATCCATTTCATAATAATGATGGGATTGTATTAAGTATGCTATTATTGATTATTTTTAAATAATTAAGAAAGCATCATTCTATGATATATAAGGTATATGTTCTATACTCCCCAAAGCATGACAGACTATTTATGGGGATGACTACCAGTCTCATTGATCGAATTGCAATCCATAATGCTGATAATGCAGACGAATGGTCTTCAGCATATAGACCATGGACACTGGTGCACATGGAGCTGTATAATGAAGAAGATGATGCATTGCTTCGTGAATCATACCTTAAAAGCGGGCATGGTCAGCAATATGTCAGAGACGACGTATTACCACTTTTTTCTTTTTAAGCCCGTGTCCGAACTCCAAACTCCGAACTAAGTTTATTATCTTTGTGGCTCATTTGTGATTCATGGTGAAGAAAAATGCTAAAAAGAGGAATCGGTTTCTTAAGAAATTGATGCATAAGTACCGATTAGTGGTACTAAACGAAAGTACTTTTGAGGAGGTGGGCTTTATTCGCTTATCACGCTTAAATATTTTCGCTGTTAGTGGTTTTATATTGATCCTGGTTATTGCCATAGTTTATACTGTGATTGCATATACACCTATCAAGGAGTTCATTCCCGGTTATCCCGATGCAATGATGAGTCACCATATTCGCCAAAATGCCATGAAGCTTGATTCAATTGAGAGAGAATTGGCGATGCGTGATCAGTATTTTCAGAATATAAACCGAATTGTAAATGGAGAGATGCCTGAGAATTATCTGAACGATACTTCTACTCTTAAGGGGCAGGATGACATCGTTTTTATAAGATCCGAAAATGATTCAATTCTTAGAGAGCAGGTTGAGGCAGAAGAGCAATTCAGACTAAGCGTTTTAGATAAACCTGCAAATGGCAAGAATTTGCATGAACTCCATTTTTTTACTCCGGTGCAGGGAATTATTACCAATTCATTCAATCCACTTGAAAATCACTATGGCGTTGATCTGGTGGCTGGTCCCAATGAAGTAGTAAAAGCAACTCTTGCCGGGACAGTTATTCTGGCGGCATGGACACTTGAAACGGGTTATGTTATCCAGATACAACATGACAACAATCTGATGTCTGTATACAAACATAATGCAGAATTATTCAAAAGTGAAGGAGAGATTGTTAATGCCGGAGATGCCATTGCTGTGATTGGCAATTCAGGTGAGCTTACCACAGGTCCTCATCTTCATTTAGAATTGTGGCACAATGGTGTTCCACTCGATCCTGTTAACTATATAGTATTTTAAGGTATGAAAAGAGGTATTGCGATTCTTGGATCTACCGGTTCTATTGGCACCCAGGCACTAGATGTAATCCGTGACCATTCAGACAAGTTTAGTGTAGAAGTTCTTTCTGCACAAAATAATCTGGAACTCCTGATAAATCAAGCAATTGAATTTACACCCAATACTGTCGTCATTGGCAATGAGGATCATTACAATGATTTAAGTGATGCCTTGAGCGATTTGCCAATTAAGGTTTTTTGTGGTGAAGATGCGCTGAGCCAGGTAGTGGAGATGGATTCTATAGATATGGTGCTTACAGCCATGGTTGGCTTTGCAGGTCTTGTTCCTACAATTAAGGCTATTGAGGCGGGGAAAAATATTGCCCTGGCCAACAAAGAGACAATGGTAGTGGCAGGAGAGCTGATCATGGAGTTGGCCAGGGAGAAAGGGGTGGCCATTATCCCTGTCGATTCTGAACACTCTGCCATCTTTCAGTCTTTGACAGGCGAATCACTTCATACAATTGAAAAGATTATACTTACTGCATCAGGAGGTCCTTTTCTGAATATGTCTGCCGGTGATTTAAAGCATGTTACATTACAAGATGCATTGAAACACCCAAATTGGTGCATGGGCCCGAAGATAACAGTTGATTCTGCTTCATTAATGAACAAGGGACTTGAAGTTATTGAGGCAAAATGGCTGTTTAACCTGAAACCATCTCAAATTGATGTTGTTGTTCATCCCCAGTCTGTTATACACTCAATGGTACAGTTTATAGATGGGTCGGTGAAGGCTCAAATGGGACCGCCGGATATGAAGCTGCCAATACAATACGCACTGGGGTTTCCTGAGCGATTAAGTTCCGGTTTTAAACGTCTTAGTTTTATTGAGTATCCAAATTTGACATTTCAGGCGCCCGATACGAAAATTTTTCGTAATCTTGCAATTTCTTTTGAAGCATTGGAAAAAGGTGGGAATTGGCCATGTATAATGAATGCAGCCAATGAGACTGCAGTTGATGCTTTTCTGAAAGAGAAAATCGGATTCTTAGAAATCCCGGAAGTTATTGAACAAACGCTTGCTAAATCGCTGCACATTCAAAAGCCAGATTTGGACGATCTGATTGAATCTGATATGATGGGCAGAAAGATTTCGCAACAATTTATATAGAAGAGAGAATGGAGATATTATCACAAGCCGGACAGTTATTACTGAGTTTATCAATCCTTATTGTGCTGCATGAAATGGGCCATTTCCTGCTTGCCAAGGCTTTTAAGACAAGAGTTGAGAAGTTTTATTTATTTTTCGATGCGGGTTTTTCACTTTTTAAGAAAAAGATTGGTGAGACTGAATATGGAATTGGCTGGCTTCCCCTGGGAGGTTATGTGAAGATCAGTGGAATGATTGATGAATCCATGGACAAGGAAGCAATGAAGAAGCCACCACAACCATGGGAATTCAGGTCAAAAAAGACATGGCAACGGCTATTGATTATGCTGGGTGGCGTAATGGTTAATTTTTTACTTGCAGTTTTTCTGTATATCATAGTTTCATATACATGGGGAGAAAAATATGTACCCATGGAAAACCTGAAATATGGAGTTGTAGTTGATAGTATCGGATACGATCTGGGTATCAGGAATGGGGATAAAATTTTAATGCTTGACGATAGAAAGGTTGATAGATGGACTTCTATCCCTCACGATCTTCTTATTTTTGAACCACAGACAATGAAGGTGGAAAGGGATGGAAAAATCATCGAGATCGATATAGATGAGAGCATTTTACCCCGAATTTTAAAAAGTGAAGCAAGACTTGTACTTCCTCGGTTTCCGTTTGAAATCGATGTATTGTATGAAGGCCTTCCAGCTGAGAAAGCCGGTATCCAGCTTGGAGATAAGGTTATTGCACTAGATGGTGAGCCTATTCAATTTTATGATGAATTTCAATCGTTTCTTGCAAAGCAACCAGATCTCGCTTTTTCAATGACTGTAAAGCGTGAGTCAGAAATAATTGATTTTCCAATTACTTCCAATGAATCAGGATTGATTGGAATACGAGCCAATTTTGATGATTTTTATTTTTTCGAATCAGTTGAGCATAAGTATAATATTATTGAAGCTATTCCGGCTGGAATAGTAAAAGGCTGGGAAACTACGCAAAGTTATCTGAAATCTCTGAAAATGCTTCTTAGTCCTAAAAAATATGAAGCACATAAATCATTAGGCGGGTTTATTAAAATTGCGAGCTTTTTTCCTCCCACATGGGACTGGCATCATTTCTGGAACTTTACTGCATTTTTAAGTATCATGCTGGCAATCATGAATTTATTGCCTATTCCCGCCTTGGATGGAGGGCATGTGATGTTTTTATTGTTCGAAATGATATCCGGAAGGAAGCCGGGAGACAAATTTATGGAGTATGCTCAAATGGTAGGAATGGTTCTTCTCCTGAGCCTCCTGGTATATGCGAATATGAATGATATTATTGGCTTGTTTCAATAAACTTAGACATATTTGTTTTTAAGCTTGAAATAATTGTTTAATTTTGCATCAGAAAAATAATTAAAATATTAGAATATGGAAGCTTTTGTGATCCTTGGAATTCCCGGCCCCTGGCAAATTATCATTCTTGTTTTAGCAATCGTCTTTTTATTTGGCGGCAAAAAAATTCCTGAATTAATGAGGGGGATCGGACAAGGTATGAAAGAGTTCAAGAAAGCCACAAAGGACGATGAGTCTAATGGTGATGATGGTGATGATGTAGATGATGGTGATGAGAAGAAGATTGAAAATGGCGAAGCCTGATCAATAATAATTTATTATGTATTTAAACCTGTTTCTTATGAGACAGGTTTTTTTTTGTCTTTCAGCAGACAGTCGACGATAGTTCACTTTCCAATGGTTTATAATTTTCAGAGGAGCTTATTTATACCGGGAATATTGAGCGATAGTCAGCCCCCGGTTCTTCAATCTCTTATGATTTTAATAATTTGGTTTTATGCATATTTATTCTTTTAGGATCTCTTAAAATTGAGTATTTTAGTTTTTTTAAATTGATGCTTTTTGTGTAGAACTCATGATTCCTGAAGGAGTTGACAGGATCGTTTTATTAATCATATAATATATAAGTAGATGAGAAGAGCTGAAATGAATCAATTAATCAGTAGTTCCATAGAATTTCTTGAACAGATGAATTTTAAGTTGCCGATATGGGCATATTGGAAACCAGAAGATTGGAGAGGTAAATATGTGTCATGTCGGGAGATTGTGGATAATATGCTTGGATGGGATCTGACCGATTTTGGAAGCGGTGATTTCCATAAGAGAGGGTTAATTCTATTTACGATGAGGAATGGGAATCTACTAAGAGATAAAAAGATATATGCTGAGAAAATTATGATTGTTGAGGAGATGCAGGAGACCCCTATGCATTTTCACTGGAGTAAAATGGAAGATATAATTAACCGTGGTGGAGGAAACCTGGTAATTGATCTGTATAATTCTGATAGTGATGAAAATTTCTCTGAGGATGATATTGAAGTTAAGGTTGATGGTATAATTCGAACGGTAAGGGGAGGAGAGAGTGTTATCCTGTCTCCCGGGGAAAGCATATGTCTGGAGCAGGGGCTGTATCATCGTTTTTATGGAGAAAAGGGGAAAGGGAGAGTTTTGGTTGGAGAGGTGAGCGCTGTCAACAATGATAGTTCCGATAATCGTTTTTATGAATCGATTGGAAGATTTCCTGAAATTATAGAAGATGAGGAGCCATTGCATTTGTTGGCATCTGATTATAGAAAATATATTTAATAATGGCAAAGAAACTTATAGTTTCGGGTGTGGGATGTAGCTTGGTTGATCGTTTATACAATAATATTTCGTTTAGCGCCGACAATTTTATCTCATTTCTATCCAAAGAGAAAAGCGATGGTGGATTAACCCCGGGTCATCTGGTTTTTAAAGAGGAATTTGAGGAATTCGACGCTGGGGATCTTCAATCGAATTTGGAGGAAATAATTTCAGAAAGATCACCAGACAAGGTCAATATTGGTGGTCCGGCAATTGTATCCCTGATTCATGCAGCGCAAATGACTGATAATAGAGATTGTGAATATCACTTCTATGGAGGAAGAGGAGCTGATGCTTATGGTGATTTTATTATATCCTTATTAAGGGATACTCCCCTGATAGTTGACAACTATATACTTGCCGATGGAGATACTCCTACAACTGTAGTACTTTCAGATCCTGACTATGATCAGGGTAATGGAGAGAGAATATTCATTAATTCTATTGGAGTGGCCTGGGAATATTCTCCTGATAAATTGAATGGAGATTTCTTTTCATCAGACGTGGTTATATTTGGAGGAACTGCATTGGTCCCTCTAATTCATGATCACATGACTGAATTGCTCGAAAAAGCAAAGTCCAGTGCTTGCATCACTATTGTAAATACAGTTTATGATTTCAGGAATGAAAAGGCAGATCCAAACAAGAAATGGCCTTTGGGAAAAAGTGATGAAAGTTATTCAAATATTGATCTTTTAATGATGGATATGGAGGAGGCTCTGCGTTTGAGTGGGAAGTCCAGTTTAAATGAGGCTATGAAGTTTTTCTCTGAAAAAGGAACCGGAGCTGTAATCGTTACAAGTGGAACTGAAAATATAAATGTTTATTCTAAAGGGACTGTATTCAAGGCATTAGAAGCTACTGAGATGCCGATTTCAAGTGCTATTTCTGAAGAATTGAAGAGGGGAAGTTCCGGAGATACTACAGGTTGTGGTGATAATTTTGTGGGTGGAGTTCTCTTCTCCTTAGTGTCTCAGATACAAGAAGGTGTAGGTAAACCTGATATATTTGAAGCTTGTTCCTGGGGAATTGTATCGGGAGGGGCATCCTGTTTCTATTTAGGAGGGATGTTTGAAGAGGAGAATAGAGGGGATAAAAGAGACCTGATCGAACCCTACTTCGAACTTTATAAACATCAGATAAAAGGATTTTATATATAATATATTTTATGAAACGTACGTTGGTATTCTCTTCTATTGTTGCTGCCCTTGGGGGATTGCTGTTTGGTTTTGATACAGCGGTTATCTCAGGAACAACTTCATGGCTTTCAACGGTATTTGAATTGTCTCCCTTTGAATTAGGATTTACGGTAGCTAGCGCTTTGATAGGTACAATAATTGGTGCTCTGACAATTGGGAAAATTGCAGACAGGTATGGGAGAAGGTATGTACTGTTCTGGTTAGCACTGCTTTTTTTTATATCAGCTATTGGATCCGGGCTTTCATTGAACTGGTATAGTTTCCTGTTTTTTCGTTTGATCGGGGGATTGGGTGTTGGAGGGGCATCTGTAGTTTCACCCATGTATATTGCTGAGATATCACCGGCAAGATTCAGGGGAAGGCTTGTTTCTATTGCTCAATTGAATATAGTTTTTGGAATGTTGTTGGCATACCTTTCAAATTATATTATTGCCGATCTTAATCTGGGTGAGTTTGAGTGGCGTTGGATGTTTGGAGTTGAAGCCGTTCCTGCTATACTATTTTTCAGTTTTTTATTTTTTACTCCCCGAAGCCCCAGATGGTTGATTGCAAAAGGATACAATGATGAAGCAAGGAGTGTACTGGAGAGATGTGGTACTGATAACGGAGATATTTCTATGGAGCTTAAAGAAATTCAAAACTCTCTGGCTAAACACCTAAATTTATCAAAGGAGAAGTTTTTTATCAGAAAATATCGAGTTCCTATCATGCTTGCGATAGCGTTGGCCCTGTTCAACCAATTTTCAGGAATAAATGCTGTGCTCTATTATGCTCCTCATATATTTAAAATGGCTGGTTTTGAAAAGAGTTCAGCACTCTTGAACTCAATGGGAATAGGAGGTGTCTTTTTTATTTTTACACTGGCTGCAATGGCGGTTATTGACCGTATCGGACGTAAAAAGCTGATGATCTATGGCTCAGTAGGATATATAATTAGTCTGAGTATAACAGCCTGGGCATTTTTTAAATTTGGTGATAATTTCACCGAATTGGGTAGCCGGGTTGTGCTCGTTAGTATTTTTCTATTTGCAGCATCTCATGCATTTGGACAGGGTGCTGTAATCTGGGTTTATCTCAGTGAGATTTTTCCAAACAGGGTCAGGGCAAGAGGTCAATCACTTGGCTCAACAACTCACTGGATAGCTGCAGCTATAATTTCGTGGACATTTCCTCTCATTGCACAAATATCGGGAGGTTTTACATTTGCCTTCTATGCTTTATGTATGGTTGGACAATTAATATGGGTTGTATTTGTTATGCGCGAAACCAAAGGAGTATCCCTTGAAGAGATACAAAAACAATTGGAAATAGATTAGAAAGCTATTTTATTAATACTGAACATTTATCATTTCTATGAAAAAAATACTTCTTTTTGGTGCCGGGAAAATTGGAAGATCGTTTATTGGACAATTGTTCAGTAAGGCTGAGTATGAAATTGTTTTTACTGATATTAACAAAGAGATTGTTGATTTATTGAATGAGAAAGGATGTTACAAGGTAATAACCCGCGATAATAACCATCCTGAAAAGGAAGGTGATCATATGGTTAGAAATGTATCTGCAATACATTTAAATGACAGAGAGCAGCTTATAGATAGTATTGTGAATGCTGATATTATTGCTGTTTCAGTTGGGAAAAGAGGATTGATTAGTCTTTCAGGACTACTGGCGGCAGGAATTGAGAAAAGATATTTTTTAAAGAAGGATGATCCAATTGATATTATTTTAGCCGAGAATGATAGAAATGCTGCTTCAATTATGAGGAAGCAATTATTAGAGAGACTGACTAAGGTTCCAATTGAACAATATGTTGGCCTGGTTGAAACAAGCATTGGAAAAATGGTTCCAATTACACCAGAGGAGCAAATTAGAAAAGACCCCCTTTCAATTATTGCAGAACCATATAATACATTGATAGTAGATCAGTTAGCTTTCAGAAATGTTATTCCAAATATTGATGGATTGGCACCAAAGTCAGCTATGAAAGCATGGGTTGATCGAAAGGTTTTCATTCATAATATGGGACATGCTGCCTTGGCTTATCAAGCTAATTTTTATAATCCCAGTCTTAAGTATACATGGGAAGCCCTGGCTGTTAAGTCTATTTGGGAGATTACTCAAAGTACCATGCTTCAATCTGCTGAGATTTTACTTGATATCTATCCAGCTGTATTTACTCGCAATCAATTAAGTAGTCATATCGATGATCTTCTTGAAAGATTCTCAAACAAGGCACTTAGTGACACAATTTTTCGTGTTGGTTGCGATTTATCGCGAAAATTGAATAGTGATGACAGATTGATGATTCCAATATTGGCTGGTTTAGAAAGAGGTAAAGAGTACTCTTTGATTTTAGAAGCCTGGGTGAAGGGATGCTCTTTTATGGCGACTGATGAGAAGGGAGAGCCAAATCAGGGGGATAAAATATTTTTTTCAAAATATGGAGGAGATCCAAATCTAATTCTTGCCAGACATTGTAAGATTGACGGCGAAACCTATTCGACGCTTTATAAAATTGTCAGGGAATTAGCAGACAGGAAAAAATAACAAGAGGTTTATAATGTATCCCGGTAATTGATTGTCATGAAGAGGCTGTATTTTTGCTTGAGACACTTATATATAGATGAATTTGATAATTCATCGTTTAATTAATTTACAATTATGGTGCATAGAAGTAAAATATTCTGGATAGCAACCTTATTTATAAGTTCAGTTTTATCTTGTACAGAGACAGAAGAATCTAATTTACAATATGTTGATCCTTCGATTGGCGGTGTTGGAGTAATCTTGAAACCAACGCGTCCAACAATACATCTGCCTAATAGTTTGGTGAGAGTATTTCCAATGAGAAAGGATCATCTGGATGATCGGATTAGTAATTTTCCTCTGACCAATTCTTCACATAGAATATATTCTGTATTTGCATTTATGCCGCTTAGTGGACCAGTAGATAATACTACCTGGGATGAGAAATTTGAATATGGACTGGAAGAGTTAAGACCATATTATTATAGTACTTCATTTGAAAAAACCGGGGACTCTTTGGAATTCTCACCTCAGGCCAGGAGTGGATTTTTTAAACTTCATTTTGCGAATAAAGATGAGAATTTTATCAGATTGGGAGTTTTAAATGGAAAGGGAGATATTGAGGTGACTGATAAGAGAATTATTACCGGGACAGAAGAGTTTGCAGGAATGAAGGCATACTTTTATTCCGAAATCGATTGTGATGTAAATGAAGTGCGTTACCAGAAAAAAAACAATAAAAATCGACTTTTAATAGGCTTGAGCGACAAGGCTGAAACGGTATCTTTTCGATATGGTATATCCTATATCAGCATTGAGCAGGCAAAACAAAATCTGATAAATGAGATCCCTGACTGGGATTTTGAGTCTGTGAAGGATAATGCCAAAGATGTTTGGGAAAAGGCTTTTGCTCAGATCAATGTGTCAGGTGGGACTGAAGCTCAAAAGAGAGTGTTTTATACAGCTTTATATCGTTCATACGAGCGCATGGTGGATATCAATGAATATGGGAAATATTATAGCGCCTATGATCATAATATTCATGAATCTGATGAACCTTTTTATGTGGATAACTGGATATGGGACAATTATATAGCACTGGAGCCTCTTCATATGATCTTAAATCCGGAGATGGCGACTGAAAGAATCAAATCATATATTAAAATGTATGAGCAAGGTGGATATATACCATCTTTTGCTTTGATTTTTGGTGATTGGCCTGCTATGACAGGAAATTTTTCTGCTGTTTGGATGGCAGATGCCTGGTTTAAAGGACTCAGAGATTTTGACCTGGAAACTGCTTATGCCGGACTTAAAAAGAATTCATTGGATGCAACTCTGATTCCATGGGCAAATGGACCTAAAACGGTTCTTGATGATTTTTATAATGAAAACGGGTATATGCCTGGATTACGACCTGGAGAGGAGGAGACCGTAGAGAAGGTGAGCCTGCCATGGGAAAGAAGACAATCGGTATCTGTAACTATCGAAACAAGTTATAGTGATTGGTGTATTGCACGACTGGCAGCTGAGCTTGATATTGGTATAGACGAAACTCTTTTTTTAGGAAGAGCAGAAAATTATAAAAATGTTTTTCGAAGGGATAAAGGTATTATGTGGCCGAAAGATGATAAGGGAATCTGGATTGAGCCTTATGATCCAAGATTTGCAGATCGTATGTATTTCACTGAAAATAATGCATATACATACAATTGGTCTGCTAAACATGATTTGTATGGAACATTTGATCTAATGGGTGGCTCGAAGGAGGCTGAAGCAATCCTTGATCAACTTTTCAGAGAAGATCTGGGTAAAACAAAGTTCAGGTTTTGGTACACCCAGCCTGATGCTTCTGGTCTGGTAGGCCAGTTTGTGATGGGTAATGAACCAAGCTTTCACATACCTTATATTTACACATATCTGGGAGCTCCATGGAAAACACAAAAGCGTATTCGTATGCTTCTAAATACCTTTTTTACCGATAATCTTTTTGGAATACCTGGAGATGAAGATGGTGGAGGGATGTCATCTTTTGTCGTGTTCTCAATGATGGGATTTTTTCAGGTAACACCTGGAGTCCCTATTTATAGCATTGGGAGTCCGGTTTTTGATGAAATCAGTATAAAACTTTCTGATGGTAATGAATTTACGGTGATTGCCAATAATAACTCTGATATAAATAAATATATTCAGCAAGCCTCATTGAATGGTGAAACCCTGGATAAACCGTGGTTTACCCATAATGATTTGATTAATGGGGGTACATTGGTATTGAATATGGGAAGTAAACCTAATAAGCATTGGGGTAGTAGAATAGAAGATTTGCCACCTCCAGCTACAGATTATAGACCGGAATTATAACAGTTAATTATAGAGAGAACAACTATCATGGATCTCAAATTGAACAATAGATTTAAAATTAGTAATGCTCTACTAGTGGTTGTTGTTTTTCAAATTGGTATTATGAATGGCTTTAGTCAGGAAAGATCAAAAATATTATCAAGTGAAATCTTCGATGCATCTTCGCTTGATTGGGAGCTATGGGGTTATAGGCCTGATGCCTGGAGAATAAATTTTGATTTTGAGGACTTTAGTGGGAATTGGTCAGAATATAAAAACATCCCCTTTGAAGTCCCCGGTTCAGTGAGAAATGCATTAAAGAGAGCAGGAATCATTGATGACTGGAATATTGGATTGAATAGCAGTTCTTCTGAGTGGATTGAGAATAGGCATTGGCTGATAGCTGTAAAAATTCCGGATGACTGGCTTCCCGGAAATGATGAAAATCTGATTTTACATTGTAATGGTCTTGATCATAAAGGAATATTAAAAATTAATGGTCAGGAGACCGGACGGTTCGAAAACGCTTTCATACCCTATACTTTTGATATTAAACCCTATTTGAAAGAGAAAAATAATACAATAGTATTTGTTTTTGAATGTTCCCCTGAAAATTTGGCGCAGATTGGTTTTACTTCTAAAATTACAGATTGGAAACCAAGATTTTACTATGGATGGGATTGGATTCCAAGAATTGTTCAAATTGGTATCTGGGATAATGTTTGGATTAGCAGATCTATGGTTGACAAACCTGAAATGATAGATGTTCAGATCATAACAGAAGCCGATAGGAAGAAGAATAGAGGGGAATTGAAAATTAAGGCAAATTTGAATAGTACTGCACTGTCTGGAAATGTAAAAATATCCCTTTCTGAGCTTGAAGGAAAGAATGTTTTTGAAGATGTGATACCCGGAGAAGATCTGCTACAGCAGAAAGTGTGGGATAATTTAAAGATTATACGTTGGTGGCCAAATGGTAGCGGGGAGCAGGTATTGTATAACCTGCAATTATCACTGATAGATGAGAATGGAGATGTAGTACAGCAAATTACCCGCAGAATTGGATTTAAAAATATTGAATGGCTCTCTTGCGAGGGAGCTTCGGCTAATGCAGATCCCTGGATTTGTAGTGTCAATAACAAACCAGTGTTTTTACAGGGGATAAACTGGACCCCAATTCGTCCTAACTTTGCTGACCTGAAGGAAGATGATTACCGAAAACGCCTTGAAACTTACAAAGAATTAGGTATAAATACAATTCGAATATGGGGCGGTGGATTTGCAGAGAAGGAGTGCTTATATGATATATGCGATGAAATGGGAATTTTTATTTGGCAGGATTTTCCTTTAAGTTCTTCAGGAATTGATAATTATCCTCCCGAAGGAGAGAATGAAGTATTTGCTATGTCTCAAATTGTTGAGCATTATGTATATCGACTTCAACACCATGTTGGTCTTTTGCTCTGGTGTGGTGGAAATGAGCTTTTTAATAGAGAAAATAGCGCTCCAATTACAGATAAACATATCATGATCAGCACTATGAAAGAGATACTCGGTGAGCTGGATCCTACACGAAGGTTTGTTGTTGGAAGTCCTTCCGGTCCAAGTATTTCAGCTGTAAGGGAGAATTTTGGAAGTGGAAACAATTGGGACACCCATGGTCCCTGGAAACTTCCTTTTTCTGCAAGTGATAAAAGCATGGAGAGTGTTAAGGAATTCTGGAAAAACAATGATGCTCTTTTTATTTCTGAAGCGGGTGTTCCCGGAGCAATGTCAGCTGAGATGATTAACAAATATCGTGGAAAGTATAATCCCTTGCCTGCAAATATTGAAAATCCAATTTGGAGAAATGTAAATTGGTGGCTTGAATGGGATGAATACCTTGCGGACCATGATGGTCAACCAACTAATTCTTTGGAGGAGTATGTTACCTGGAGCCAGAATCGTCAGATAGAGGGTTTAACTATTGCTGTGAAAAGTTTTAAGGACAGATTTCCTGCCTGTGGTGGATTCCTTATTTGGATGGGACATGATAGTTTCCCCTGTATGGTTAACACCTCTATTATTGATTTTGAAGGAAATGTAAAACCTGCTGCTATAGAACTAAGTAAGATATGGAAGGGTAATTAGGATCGGTCTTTTGAAAGAATGATTTAGTATAGCTAATGAATCATAAGGGTCAACTTCATATCGGGATTCTACAGGAGTTTTATACAAAGCAATTTTATTATTGGACTTTTGGGCTTATAGGATAGAGTAAGAATATTTAGGAAATGAATATTGTGATAAATGAAAAAGAAATTATTTCTGCTTTTTATTAGTGTTTCCTGTGCGTTTGTATCGTGTACGAACACCACAACAGAGATTGTTGATGTTACTGACTATGTCTCTATGGTCAATACTCTGATAGGAAGTGATTCAGAGTTTATTTTATCGAATGGAAATACATATCCGGCAATTGCGTTACCCTGGGGAATGAATTTCTGGACACCCCAAACCAGTTCTATGGGCAATGGTTGGATATATGCCTACGATGCGCATAAAATAAATGGATTTAAACAAACACATCAGGCAAGTAACTGGCTGAAAGACTATGGTTGCTTTTCACTGATGCCTGTAACAGGAGAGTTAAAAACAAAAGAAGAGGATAGAGCATCATGGTTTTCGCATAAGGCAGAGATAGCTAAGCCCCATTATTATCAAGTCTATCTTGCAGATTATGATGTCTTAACGGAAATTACTCCAACTGAAAGGGCTGCAAGATTCAGGTTCACCTTTCCGGAATCTGATAGTGCATATATCATATTGGATGGATTTAACAAAGGGTCTGAAGTAAAAATTATTCCTGAAGAAAGAAAAATTATTGGCTTTTCAAGATATAATTCAGGAAGTGTACCAGAAAATTTTCACAACTATTTTGTGGCAATTTTCGATAAGGAATTTACTGTTACTTCAACATGGAATGGTGATGAGGAGAAAGAAAACAACCTCTATGATAAGGGTATGCATGTTGGAGCGGTAGTCGGTTTTAAGACAAAAAAGGGAGAACATGTTAACGTAAAAGTTGCTTCTTCATTTATTAGTCCTGAACAAGCTGAAATAAACCTTGAGCATGAGATTGGTGAAAAAGACTTTGAAACACTTAAAGAAGAGGGGGAGGCAATTTGGAATTCAGAACTTTCCAAAATAAGGGTGACTGGTGGTACTGATGCGCAGCGTAATACTTTTTATTCAAGTTTGTATAGGGTTTTACTATTTCCAAGAAAATTTTATGAATTCGATGGACAAAATAATATGGTTCATTATAGTCCATATACTGGTGAAGTATTACCCGGATATATGTTTACTGATAATGGATTTTGGGACACATTTCGTGCAATATTTCCTTTTTTTACATTGATGTATCCTTCCTTGAATTCTGATATCATGAAGGGTCTGGTAAATACATATAAAGAGAGCGGGTGGTTACCTGAATGGGCAACTCCTGGTCACCGTGATTGTATGATCGGATCAAATTCTGCTTCAGTAATTGCTGACTCCTACTTAAAAGGGATACGCGGTTATGACATTGATATACTCTATGAGGCTTTGTTAAAAAATTCAAATGGGCACAATATGAACATTTCATCAGTTGGACGTTATGGGGCTTCATATTATAATGAGTTGGGTTATATACCATACGATGTAGGAATCAATGAAAATGCTGCACGTACACTTGAGTATGCTTATGCAGATTTTTGTATTGCTGAATTAGCACGTAAGTTAGGCCGTTCTGAGGATCAGATTGAATTATTTGAGAAGAGATCCCAGAACTATCGGAATCTCTTTGATTCTGAGCATAAGTTAATGAGAGGGAAAAATGCTGATGGTAATTTTCAATCACCTTTTAATCCATTGAAATGGGGAGATGCTTTCACTGAGGGGAATAGTCTGCATTATACGTGGTCTGTTTTTCATGATATAGAAGGATTAATTAACATGATGGGAGGAGATAATGAATTTGTAAGTATGCTGGATACAGTTTTCTCTATGCCTCCTGATTATGATTGTTCTTATTATGGATTTCCTATTCATGAAATCCGGGAAATGCAGATCGCTAATATGGGGAATTATGCACATGGTAATCAACCTGTTCAACACATGATCTATCTGTATAATTATGCCGGACAGCCATGGAAAACCCAAAAGCATATTCGTGAGGTAATGGATAGGTTATATCACGATACACCTGATGGTTATTGTGGGGATGAGGATAATGGACAGACTTCGGCATGGTATGTTTTTAGTTCTATGGGGTTTTACCCTGTTTGTCCCGGTTCAGATCAATATGTTGTGGGAGCTCCTCTTTTTAAGAAAATTGTTCTCCAATTTGAAAATGGGAATATTTTTGAAATTAATGCACCGAAAAATTCAGTTCAAAATATTTACATTAAAAGTGGAACACTGAATGGAAATGTGTTCAACAAGAATTGGATTGATCATGAGACCATTCTCTCTGGTGGCGAATTATGGCTGGATATGGATAGTGTCCCGAATATGCTCAGAGGAACCAACGAAAATGATAAACCTTTCTCCATGTCATCTAATCTAAATTAACACTAAAAATTGCTGGTCAGAATTGTTCTTGAAAATTCAGGTAATAATCTCCTTGAGATTTTCCTTTGGATCTCTTGAGAATTAGACATATAAGTAAAAATTTAGTCGAGGAGAAATTATTATTTTTTATTTAATAGGATCTGTTTTCTTTTGTTTGGGATTTTTTATACTTGTTTATCTCATTTTACGTTATTTTTATACACTCTTATTAATCAATTACTATTATGAGATATTTTTCAATTTTACTCTTTGTATTGCTTCTTCTTTCAGGATGCGATACTACTGTATCAACTTCCGGATCTGGTAGAGTTTTACCCAATGTTACCGGAGGTGCCGGAGAAGTGTTGGTTGTGATGGATAAATTTATCTGGGAGGGACAAACCGGGGAGGTTCTACAGGATATTTTAAAGAAAGAATTTCCAGCATTGCCACAATCGGAACCACAATTTGATGTTATTCATATTACTGCGGCATCATTCGATAATTTATTTAAATACCATCGTTCAGTTGTTCTTGTGACCATTAATAAAACCAGAGAGGAGCCGGCTATCAGGTTTCGTAAGGATGTTTGGGCAAAACCGCAGATCCTTGTTCAGATTGAAGCCGCCAGTATTAAGGAGGTAAATGAACTTATTTCTGATAACAATAGCAAGATTCAAAGTTTTCTTATTAATTATGACCGCAGAAGGATTCAGGATGTTTTCCTGGCCTCAAAGGATCTTGCGATTCAAAAAATGATGGCTGATGATCGTCATATAAGACTGTCTATTCCCAGAGGCTATAATATTGATATGTCTGATGATGTATATAGTTCTGTTTCCATTGAAACACCTGAATATACCCAGGTACTGCATGTTTTTGAATTTCCTGCAAAAGATATATCAGACCTCTCAACAAGCAATCTGCTGGAGCAGAGAAATATATTTACTGAGAAATATGTAAAAGGACCGACAGAGGACTCTTATATGCAGGTAGCAAACATTTATCCTCCCGATGTTTATGATCTGCACCTGAATGGGAAAGAGATTGTTGAGATAAGGGGTCTGTGGGAACTGGCCAATGGCTTTATGGGAGGTCCTTTTGTAAGCCATTCAATATTCGATGAATCAAGGGGAAGAATTATTACCGTAGAGGGATTTTTGTATTATCCAAATCAGAAGAAGAGGGTGAAAATACGTCAGCTGGAAGCGATAATTTATTCCCTTGAAGTAATTTAAGCAGAAGGCATCTCTTAAATCACCATTTATATTATTCAATTGGCATATTGAAGACAACATGTTATCACCCTATGATTGCTAAACCGGAGAATTCTATTAAGTCGGGGACTTCTGTTAAGCCGGGCCAGAAATAGCTACTTATTTCTGATAAAACAGATTTGGTTTTTCAAACTCAAAAAGAGTAGGGTAATCTTCGTCAAATCGTTTCAGTATATCAGTGAGTATCACCTCACGCATGAATTTTGACTTATTCCTGATCTTGTATTTCTGACAATACAATTCTATGGCTTCTTTTTCACGCTGATTAAAAAGAAGAGTTGTACGACTCGTTCTGAGCAGCTTTTCGTCACGTTTACCTTTTGTATCCAACTTCTTAGTGCTTTGGTTTGGCTAAAAATACTGAATGTTTAATCTATTCAGTGAAAATCCGCACATAAACAATTAACAAGATTCTAACAATCAAAAAATATAAATAAATGTAGAGTAAAAAAGACTATAAATCTATAGATAAAAGACTGAAAATAAAATTTATAGAAATAATAAATAGTGTAAAAATGTATGTAGAAGTGCATTTTGTTATGCAAAGAGTTTATAGTGAAACTTTCAAATTGTAAAGAGGAGGGTTCAAAGTATAAAGAGAAAGGTTCAAAGAGGCATAGGCAAAGCGAACAACATCATGGTAGCTGGCCGCAGAGACCTTGTATGCACAGTCTATTGGAATGATGGAAGGAATAATGGAAACCTATACACGTAGGTTTTTGTAAGAAAGGAGCATGCATGGCAAAAAAGCCCCTAGTCCTCCTTCTCCAAAAGTATCCCAAATATCTCCTTTGGTCGTATCATTCCCGTGGCAATTGCTGCACCTGTACTTATCAGGCTGACAAGGATCAGAGCAGGCACCCATTCTAAAAAGCGCAGTGAAAAATAGGCAGTCGCAATAATTGAGAGAGTGAAAATCAATAGTCTGAGAAGTATTGCCCCTCCCATTTCAAACTTAAAGATGCGATGAGAAACGAAAATCTGGCAAAGGGCGAAGAATGCTTGTGATGTCAGACTTGCTATGGCTGCTCCAACGGCCTTGTATTGGGGGATGAGTATCAGATTTAGAACAATATTAATGACAACAGTACTCAGCGCAATGGCATTAAGTTGCTTAAGATTTTTATTTGCTGTGAGTAGCGTACCATATACATAGCTGATGGAAATTGCTATAAAACCTATCATTAAAATCCGGAATATTTTTGGTGATGCTAAGTCAGCATCAGGATATAACAAGGATATTACATCTGTATTGAAGAAATAGCTGATAACCGCCACAGATATTGAAACGGTAAGTAAAAGTGATATGGCAATTTTTACCAATTCATCTATCTTCTCACCAATTTTAAGCATTTTACTGAACATGGGAAGCAATAAGGCGGCAAACAGAAGAGAAAATTGCGAAAATGCGTCCAATATCCTGTATGACTGGAAATATAGTCCTGCCTGGAATTTGCCATCCGGTAGCAATCGTTCCAACATAACGGTGTCGGCACGGTTAAAAAATGACATGAGAAGGATCAATATGGCAAAGGGATAACTTTGTTTTAGAATTGATTTCATTTCCGAAAATTTGAATCTAAGTCGGATTGTTCCGGAATGGTACAGCACAATTAGAATGACTACCAGGAAAGTAAGGCTGTAAGAAACTGTTTGTGTATAGACGAACCATTCTATCCTGAATGGCTGTTTAAGGATGTTTGTCCATAGAAGCAGTCCGGTAAGGACAATCATTAATGTCCTGTCGAGTACAGATAACAAACTATCGGTTCGAAAAAGCTGAATCCCACTGATATTGGACCGAAAGTATAGTATGAAAGATGAAAGAAACTGATTCAGAACCAGTACGATAAGCAGCTTGATTTGAATGCTGTCATATCCAATGATCAAACCAGCACCTAAAACAAAAACTCCGTATACTATACTGAGAAGAAATTTTAAGGGAATAATTTTTGAAAGCTCAGGACGCAGTAGTTGATGATCACGGGCTATATTTCTGTTGTTGTAATTTGTAATGCCAATATCAAGAAGAATATTCATGATGAAGGCGAAATTGAATAGGGATGCATAGAAGCCATACATTTCCTCTCCTACTCTGTTTTGCACCGCAACGTCTATCCCAAAAAACCAGAAGGGTTTTATCAGCAAATTAATTGCTATGAGCAATATAAGATTGGAGAGAAATTTCTTTTTCAAATCGATTATAATTTATAAACTATGTCAAGCAGATGGTCAAATATATTTTTTATTTCAACACAAATGTAATAAGTTCGCCACAGATTTTTTCACTAGCCTGCATTTAAAGCAGGATAGATTACCTAAAGCTTTTAAAATAATGAAGATAGCGGTTAATACCCGACTATTAATGCCCGGAAAATTGGATGGGATAGGTTGGTTTACCTTCGAAACACTGAGAAGAATCGTTGTTGATCATCCGGAGCATACTTTTTATTTCATATTTGATCGTAAATATAGCGATGATGTTATTTTTGCTGATAATGTGGTGCCTATAGTATTGTCGCCACCTACCAGACATCCGTTTATATGGTATTTCTGGTTGGAATGGAGGATTCCCTCACTACTTAAATCCATAAAGGCAGACATGTTTTTATCCACAGATGGTTTTATTAGCCTGAGGTCGAAAATCCCCTCCTGTGCTGTGATTCATGATATCAATTTTGTTCACAGACCTAAAGACCTTCCTTTCTTTTCGCGCGTCTATTACAGATATTTTTATAAGCGATTCGCCCGTAAAGCAACACGATTGGCTACTGTTTCGGAATATTCGAGGCGAGATATTATAAACACCTATGATATTGATGAGGATAAGATAGACCTTGTTTATAATGGTGCAAGCAAGACATTTCATCCTGTAAAAAAGGAGAGGATTGAGGAGATTAGAGAGCAGCATAGCTCCGGAGCGCCCTATTTTGTATTTGTAGGCAGTATCCATCCCAGGAAAAACATTAGAAATTTGTTGAAGGCATTTGAGTTATTCAAGCAGGATTACAAAAGTAGCTTTAAGCTGGTGATCGTTGGTAAGAAATTCTTTTTAACCAAAGCGATGGAAGAGGAACTTCAAAAGATGACATTCTGCGATGATGTTATTTTTACCGGAAGACTATCATCAAAAGACCTTAACGATGTGATGGCTGCTGCCTGTGCATTGACATTTGTTCCCTTTTTCGAAGGATTTGGAATTCCCCTGGTGGAAGCTATGAATTGTGAGATTCCAATTCTGGCTTCAAATGTAACCAGTTTACCCGAAATTGCCGGAGATGCTGCTATTTATACAGTTCCGGATAGTCCCGGAAATATTCGGGATGGTATGATAAGATTGATGAAAGAGGAGGGATTAAGGGAAGATCTTATTGAGAAAGGAAGAGAGCGAAGAAAACTCTACAGCTGGGACAATACAGCTCGTGAACTCTGGAAAACCATAGAGCACGTTTTGGAAAATAATGCTTAAGCCTTTTCATACTATCGGAATAATTGAAGCTGGTTGCGACGAAGCAGGCAGGGGTTGTCTTGCAGGACCTGTTTTTGCAGCTGCAGTTATTCTTCCTCAAACTCCAATTCTGGATGAACTGGATGATTCAAAAAAACTGAGTGCCAAAAAGAGAGAATACCTTAGAGAGCTTATTGAACAAGAGGCAATAAGCTATGCAGTTGCACATGTATCTCCCGAAGAGATAGATGAAATAAACATCCTGAATGCTTCAATTCTTGCCATGCACAGGGCCCTGGACATGCTGAAGAAAAAGCCGGGTCAAATTCTTGCGGATGGGAATAAATTCAAAGAATACCCGGAGATTCCTCACCATTGTATTATAAAGGGTGACGGAATCTATAAATCCATTGCTGCAGCATCGATTCTTGCAAAAACACATCGCGATATGCATATGTTAGCTTTGCACCAAAAATATCCTGAGTACAGGTGGGACTCTAACAAAGGGTATCCGACAGCCGTCCACAGAGCAGCGATCAAAGAATTTGGGACTACGCCACATCACAGGAGATCTTTTCGCCTAACTGATACACAATTGCAGATAACCTTCTCTAAAACATAAATATTTTCGTAAAAAAATCTACTTATATTTCACGGTAATAGAAAAGATTTTTTAATATTTGTAGCCTTTTTTGCTTTGAATGCAAAGAAGTTAAGCAAACTTTCAGGTTATTTTATTGTTTATTGGAACTTATTGAGACCATTAAATTTTAATTAGTACTTGGCAGAAAGTTTGCAGTTTTGTATCGTTTTTCCCAGGTCGCTAAAAAGTCGTTGCTGAAAGTAAATTGGACGTTTGCAAATCAGTAATTAAAATTTTAAAAAATGAAAAAACTATTGACTGTTACTATGGCATTGATTTTTTCAATGCAAATGAATGTGAAGGCAGATGAGGGGATGTGGCTGTTGAGCCTCCTTCAGGGTGCAAATGCAGAGCAAATGGCCGATATGGGTCTTGAACTAACTGCAGACCAGATCTACAGCATCAACCATGCAAGTTTGAAGGATGCCGTTGGCGTACTTGATGGCGGAAGTTGTACTGCCGAATTGGTGTCGCCTGAGGGACTGCTACTCACTAATCACCATTGTGGTTATGGAGAGATTCAGAATCACAGCAGTGTTGAACATGACTATCTGAAGAATGGATTTTGGGCCATGAGCCGTGAAGAGGAATTACCAAATGAAGGTAAATCCATCTCTTTTCTAATTCGGATGGAAGAAGTAACTGCAAAGGTACTTGCTGAAGTTAACGATGACTTGGAAGGACAGGAGCGTAGCATGGCAATCAGAAAAATTTTCAGCAAGCTGGAGAATGAAGCATCTGAGGGTACGCATTATCGTGCTCGTGTCAGGTCCATGTTTGAATCTAACAGGTATTTCCTATTTGTGATGGAAACCTATCGTGATGTAAGGCTGGTAGGGGCACCCCCGGAGTCTATTGGAAAATATGGAGCAGATACTGATAACTGGATGTGGCCACGCCATACGGGAGATTTCTCCCTGTTCCGTGTATATACAGATCCCGATGGATTACCTGCAGATTATAGCCCTGATAATATTCCATTGAAATCAAAGCATTTTTTACCTGTGTCAATTAATGGTTATGAAAAAGATGATTTTGCAATGGTATTAGGATTTCCAGGCGGAACTTCCAGGTATATGACATCATTTGAAGTTCAAAATCTTCTGGATATAGAACATCCCGACAGGATTAAAATCAGGGGAATTAAGCAGGAGATTATGATGGAGGATATGCTGGCTGATACCAAGGTGAGAATTCAGTATGCTTCGAAATATGCCAGGTCAAGTAATTATTGGAAGAAATCTATCGGAGAAACAGAAGGATTATTGAATCTTGATGTTGTTGCTGAGAAGCAAGCTATTGAAAAAGAATTTTTGACATGGCTTAATGCAGACGCAAGCAGAATGGAAAAATATGGGAAAGCCCTTGGATTGATTGAAGAGGGGGTGGAAGAAGGAAGTGAATCCGGACATGCATTTAACTATTTACTGGAATGTGCTTACATGGGTATGGAGTCGGTTTCTGCAGGACTGGGACTTATGGAATTACAAGGGGTTCTGGAGGCTGATTCAGTTGACATGGAGGCTCTTAAGGTTGTTACAGAAGCGCTCAGGGACCACTCAGAAGGATTCTTTAAAGACTATAATCAAGCTACCGATAAAAAGGTAATGGCTGCTATGGTCAAATTGTATTCGGAGGATATTGATACAGCGTACCAACCGGCATTTATTAAAAATATTGCAATAGAATTCGATGGAAATATTGCAATGTTTGTAGATGATTATTTTCAGAAGGCATTAATTGTTGACCAGAAAAAATACAATGATTTTCTGGATAATCCAGACCTTGAAACCCTTCAGAATGATCCGGCATTCAAAGCAATCGGAGATTTTTATACGATCGTTACAATACTGAGAATGGGATCAATGAGTGGTGGCCAGAAAATTGCTGAAGGTAATCACCTCTTCCTGGCTGGTTTAATTGAAATGTATCCTGATAGGAATTTCTATCCTGATGCAAATTCAACCATGCGTTTGACTTATGGTACTGTGGGTGACTATGATCCAATGGATGCAGTCCATTATTCATATTATACAACTCTTAAAGGAGTGATGGAGAAGGAAGATCCTAATAATCACGAATTCGTTGTCACTTCAAGATTAAAGGAGCTGTATGAAAACAAAGACTATGGTCGATATGGAGAAGATGGCATAATGAATGTTTGCTTTACCACTAATAACGATATTACAGGAGGAAATTCAGGCAGCCCGGTAATCAATGGAAAAGGTGAATTAATTGGTATTGCCTTTGACGGAAACTGGGAAGCGATGAGCGGTGATATTGCATTTGAAGATGAACTTCAGAAATGTATCAATGTTGATATCCGTTATGTACTGTTTGTAATTGACAAATATGCAGGAGCTAAACATCTGGTTGATGAAATGACCATAATTGATACACCTTCAAAGAAGAAAAAGAAGAGGAAGAAAAGAGCCTAGTTGGCTCATCACAAATATGAAACACGCATAATTCCGGAAAATTATGCGTGTTTTTTTATATTTTTAGTGGATGATATATAAAGGTATTAGTATATACACCGATGGTGCTGCCAGAGGAAATCCCGGACCGGGAGGATATGGTGTGGTGATGCTATTCGAGGGATTGAGGAAGGAAATGTCTGATGGATTCAGGTTAACAACAAATAACCGGATGGAATTGCTTGCTGTGATCGTAGCGCTTGAGGCGGTAAAAAGAAAAGACCTGAAAATCAGAGTGTATTCTGATTCCCGATATGTGGTTGATGCCGTGAATAAAGGATGGTTGTGGAATTGGGAAAAAAAGAGGTTTAAAAAGAAGAAAAATCCGGACCTTTGGATGAGGTTCATTGCCATATATAAAAAGGTAAATGTGGAGTTGATCTGGGTGAAGGGTCATGCCGATATTCCGGAGAATGAAAGGTGTGATGAACTGGCTGTCGAAGCAAGTAAAATGCCAAATCCACAGGAAGATGAGGGTTATGAGGGTGAAAATGAAGGATTTTTGAATAGTTTTTTATAAATTACGGTTCATTTTATCCAATCTTGGTTTTGGAAAAGACCATCTTAGACTATAAAGGTATAATGTCTTTCAGTACGATTGATTCGTTACTGTCTGAGTTTAAGGTAGCCTCACAGAAGTATGACTTGCAGTTCAAAACATACAAGAGACTTGTGACGGTTATGATTGAATCGTTGGAGAATATTTTCAAATACAGCGATGAGTATATTGATTTTCTTGAGACCGTCGATAATTTTACTCCCACATTTTGTATCAATAAGAATGCTGATAAAATTCAGGTAATTACTACTAATCCTGTTCGCAATAAACATGTAGATGTATTGCGGAGCAAAATAGAGGGTGTAAATAACAAGTCCAAAGAGGAACTGAGAGATCTTTATCTTGAGACTATGACGAATGGTAAATTTTCAGCCAAAGGTGGTGCGGGTTTAGGATTTATTGAAATGGCGAAATCTTCCGGTAATAACCTTGAATATTCTTTTGAATCAATTTCAGACGAATATTCTCTTTATACTTTCAAAGTCACTTTTACTCTTTAACTTTGAAGCTGTGTGCGAATTGGGACACAGCTGTACCAAATTCGAACATTATTCTTAGCGCTGTTTTTATTAAAATATTATAAGTCATTATGTTGGGCTAAGTGGCATAATTAATGCATCTTATAGGAAAAGCTGGTTATATGTGGCGAAACTTTTTTAATGTTGCCATCCGCAATATTCGAAAGAACAAGATTTTCTCATTGATAAATATGTCTGGTCTGGCCATAGGTCTGGCCAGTGCCATACTTATTATCTTGTTTATAGCTCAGGAGATAAGTTTCGATAGATTTAATGAGAAGAGCGACCAGATTTACAGGATGTATGTGGATGGTGAGATCGGGGAGCAAAATTTCAAAGGAGCCTGGACAAGCTATACCATGGCTCCAACCTTAACAAGAGAACTGGAGAGCATTGAGGATTTTGTACGTATCGAGATGCTTCCTCAGCAACTGGTCTGGCACGATGATGTCAAAATTGTTGAGGATAATCTGATTTATGCCGACTCCTCATTTTTTAGGATATTCTCGATAAATCTGCTGCATGGTGATCCAGCAACAGTGCTTTCCGAACCCAATTCAATTGTGCTTACCAAGGCGAAAGCCATGCTCTACTTCGGCATTGAAAATCCAATCGGTGAGACCCTGGAATTCAATGAGGACGAGAACTACTATTTAGTAGCAGGTGTAATGGAGGAGTTTCCCGATAATTCACATTTCTTCTGTGATATGATGATCTCAATGACCAGTATTCCGGAAAGCAGAAGTGATGATTGGTTTTATAATTCCATCTATAGCTATTTATTATTGAAGCCCGGAGTGGACTATAAGGAGATTGAAAGGGAGATGAACAATGTGATGCTGGTTCATATTCGCCGACAGTTAGAATCAGTACTGGAAGTTACACTTGAAGAATGGGGACGTGGCGGAAATACTTATGGAGTTTTTCTCCAGCCTTTGGTAGATATTCATCTGAACCAGGATATTGAGGTCGGTTTGGAATCTTGCTTCAGACCGGTCAATGACAGGTCATATATTTATATATTTTCCATGATCGTATTTTTTATTCTGGTAATTGCCAGTATAAACTTCATGAATCTCTCTACAGCGAGGTCTTCTATTCGTTCCCATGAAATAGGAATGCGAAAGGTGGTTGGTTCAGATCGATCAACTCTGATCTGGCAGTTTCTTGTTGAATCGATTGTTCTGAGCCTTCTTGCACTGCTTCTGGCTCTGTTTTTGGTGGAAATCAGTATACCCTGGTTTAATAAATCGATGCAGGTTTCATTGAGCTTTCAGTCTATTGGAAATGGATGGATTCTGGTGTGGATTATACTTCTGGCACTGATTGTTGGTTTCTTAAGCGGGGTCTATCCTGCGTTTTATCTTTCGAAATTTGATGCCCTGAAAGCATTGCGTGGTGGTTTCGCCAATAAAAACAGATCCGCATTGTTCAGAAGCCTGATGGTCATTCTTCAGTTCACCATTTCGGTTGCCATTATTGTCGGAACACTAATTGTTTCCAAGCAGGTTGATTACCTGGTTACAAAGGATCTTGGTTTTAATGATGATAATATAGTCGTTTTAGACAGGGTGGATCCCCTTGGCACAAAGCTAAATGCATTTTGTGAGGAAATTGAAAAAATTCCCGGAGTGGAGAAAACCTCAAATTCATCCACTTATCTTGGATTTAGTACTATTTATTCAGCTTATCAGATTAAAGACATGGATCGGTCAAGAAATTTTATGTTTGATGTGAATTATGTCGACGAAGATTTCTTTGAAACTTATGGATTAACACTTGTTGGGAAAAACGGAAGATTTTTTAATGGTCCGGCAGATACATTATCTGTTCTGATTAATGAAGCAGCGGTAAGAGAATATAAATTGAAAAACCCCTTAAATACAATAATACAGAGTAACATGTCTGATGGTTCTCTACTTGAGTACAAAGTTGTTGGAGTGATGAAGGATTTTCATCACAGTACCCTCAGAAAGACAATTTCACCTTATTTGATACTCTATAAGACTGATTCACATACGAATTATGGCTTCATTAATATCAGCTTTAAAAAGAACAATGACCATAATTTGTCGACGCTAAAGCTTATAAATAATCTGTGGACCAAAATTGTGGGGGATGATCCATTTCAGTTTTTTTTCCTCGATGATGAATTGGATAAATATTATCTTGAGGAACAGCGTACAGGAAACCTGTCTGCCCTCTTTTCTGTACTGGCTATTTTTATTGCATGTCTTGGTCTTTTTGGCTTGACAATGTTTAACACCCAAAGACGGACCAGGGAAATTGGAATACGAAAGTCGATGGGGGCAACGCTTACCGATGTATTGGTGATTATTTCCAGGGAGATTCTAATCTTACTTTTGATATCCATACTGATTGCATGGGTCATTTCGTTTTTCTTTATGCAGAACTGGTTACAATTGTTCCCTTATAATATTGGTTTTACACCAGGTGTTTATTTGATTGCAGCTCTTGTAGCTATATTTATTGCCATGGGAACTGTAAGCTTTCTTGCCTTCAGAGTAGCACAGTCAAATCCGGTTGATGCTCTTCATCACGAATAAATTACTTATTGAGGAGCAAGGCCCTGACCTTGTCCAGATCAGCAGGAGAGTCAACTCCCTGGCTTTTATGCATAGTCACCTTTGTTTGAATTGAGTATCCATGCTCCAACCAGCGAAGCTGTTCCAGATTTTCAGATTTCTCCAGCATCGTTGGACTAAGGGAACAAATCTCGTGTAGTGCAGTTGGTGTATAGGCATAGAGCCCGATGTGTTTATAATGTGTGATTTCTGTTGACTTATCCCGCTTAAATGGTATTGGAAGGCGTGAGAAATAGATAGCTTTTAGCGTATGGTCAACTACAACCTTGACAATATTTTGGTTTTCAGGGTCTTCTGTTTCGTCGAATGGCTGAATCAGGGTGGCAATTTCTGTGGTTCTGATATCGAAACAAGAGATCAGTTCCTCAATCTGCTCCGGATTGACCAATGGTT
Organism: Bacteroidales bacterium; assembly: GCA_030589895.1. Classification (GTDB taxonomy): domain Bacteria; phylum Bacteroidota; class Bacteroidia; order Bacteroidales; genus JAUUZQ01. Next base: position 2,822 of record JAUUZQ010000007.1, on the reverse strand, counting down.
CATCTCCCTGTATGTTTACCACAAGGTGAAATTCTGAATCAATCTGCTTTCTGATTATGCCATAGGCTTCTAAACATCTTTCAGTTCCACTTGAGTGGCCATCACCAGTTAATATTACCTTACCACCAAAGCCATTAACTGCATTTATTATTCGGTAATCATCTGTTGCAACATAGAGGTGCTCGAATATACTGGTGCAGCGTTCATACACCCATTGGATCATTGGCTTCCCCTGAATATCGGCAAGAGGTTTTCCCGGAAACCGGGTGGATGCATAACGGGCAGGTATAATTCCTAGTGTTCTACTCATGATAAATGATCCTCAAGAATTGTTGTTGAAACAAATTTAAGCTTTTTTAACGCATAAACAGTGTGTTTACAGGGGTGTAATTAAGCTGTTTTGGCTTTCTAATTTAAACTATTATTGTAATTTTGTCATACTTTTAGGTTATTTTGTCAGTAAACCCATGGAAATACAACAAATAAAGCAACGATTTGGAATAATAGGGACCGATGCAGGTCTGGAGCGGGCTATTGATATCGCAAGACAGGTGGCACCTACAGATTTATCGGTATTTATTACCGGAGAGAGTGGAACAGGAAAAGAGTCTTTTCCTAAGATTATCCATCATTCCAGTGCAAGAAAGCATGGACCATATATCGCAGTGAACTGTGGAGCAATTCCTGATGGAACTATAGATTCAGAACTTTTTGGACATGAAAAGGGATCGTTTACCGGAGCAACAGATACGCGAAAAGGTTATTTTGAAGAGGCGAATGGAGGTACGATCTTTCTGGATGAAGTGGCAGAATTACCATTGTCTACACAGGTTCGATTGCTTCGGGTTCTCGAAACGGGGGAATTTATTCGCGTAGGCTCCTCAAAGGTGCTTAAGACGGATGTAAGGATTATTGCTGCCACAAATATTGAAGTCCCGCAGGCAATAAAAAATGGGAAATTCAGGGAAGACCTATACTACAGACTCAATACCGTTCCTATTAGTATTCCTTCTTTGCGAGATCGCGGGAATGATATTATTCTGCTCTTCAGGAAATTTGCCTTCGATTTTGCAGAGAATTACAGAATGCCGGCAATCTCTCTCACAGATGATGCTAAATTGGTAATGCTTAAATACGAATGGCCCGGAAATGTTCGGCAGCTGAAAAATCTCGCAGAGCAGATTTCAATTATTGAGAAGGAAAGGGAAGTAACACCGGCCATCCTTTTAAAGTATTTGCCCGAATCTCAGGACACAAGGTTGCCAGCACTCTACCATACCGGAGGAATAAGTGATGAAGCATTTAATAATGAACGTGAAATCCTTTATAAAGTGTTATTCGATATGAAGAGTGACATGAGTGATCTGAAAAAGCTGGTCAGGGAGATCATGCAAAAAGGAGCCACCAGTGAAGAAGTGGAGAGTGACAATGCCCAGATCATTAGAAATTTGTATGGAAAAGGGCATGAGGTGGAGACCACGCAGGATGAGGCATTCAATAATACAATCTCTCAACAAACATCTTCCAGACAAGCTGAACATATACAGGATACCGAAGAGATAACAGAGGAATCACTTTCATTGGAAGACAAAGAAATTGAACTCATACAGAAAGCCCTGGAAAAGCATAGGGGAAAAAGAAAATATGCTGCACAAGAATTAGGCATATCCGAACGTACTCTATATAGAAAGATCAAAGAGTATAATATTCAATGAGAAAGCTTAGCATGACGAAAAAGATAAGAATTTCATTTACCTGGCTGATGATTGTATTGCTTTCTCAGTTATTTACCGCTTGTAAGGTGAGTTATTCTTTTAGCGGCGTGAATATAAGCCCTGAAATTACTACAGTCTCCGTAGACTATTTTCCCAACCGGGCCCCTGTTGTACAGGCGCAGCTAAGCCAGCTTTTTACAGATGCACTTATCGATAAAATACAGGCAAATACAAGCTTGGAACTGATTTCAGGAACTGGACAGGTAAGTTTCTCTGGTGAGATCAGGAATTATGCCACAAAACCAACGGCTATCACTGGACAGGAGACTGCAGCAAGGAACAGGCTGACGATTTCGGTAAAGGTGGTGTATACAAACTCTGTTCAGCCGGATCTGGATTTCGATTCAAGTTTTTCAAGATATGAAGACTATGACTCGAGCCAAAATCTCGCTGACGTTGAGAACGAGTTAATTGACCTTATTGTTGAGTCAATTGTTGAAGATATTTTTAACAAGGCATTTGTTAACTGGTAATCTGTTACCTTTGATCCAATGAAGAGAGAGAGACTCATAGAATTATTATCTGCAGATAAGTTCACTAATATGGACCTTGATGAGATCAACAGTCTCGTGAAGAAGTATCCATGGTTCAATATTGCTCATTTTCTTAAATTAAAGGCAATGAAACAACTTGACCTTGAACATGGAGATGAGACAGAGAAAGCAGCAGTTTTTAGCAGTGACCGGAAACATCTTTACCATTGGATAAGCGGAGAGCTTGGTGACTTGCTTCCTTCCCCGGGTTTGAAGAGGACAGAGCTGGAGTTCCTTGGGGGCACAGATAATTCAGATGATGCATTTGAACTGGACACAGATATCATGGAGCCGGAGGATGAAAAAGAAGAGGACCTGAAAGGTATTGGGGTGAAGGAGGAGCTTGATATGGAAGATTCGGTTGTTGAGGAGGATGTTATCTTCCCGGAGACAAATCATATTGTGGAAGTTGAAGAGAGACAAGAGAAGGAAGAGGAAGAAGAGGAAGAAGAGGAAGTGCAGAAAAAGAGTAGTCCGCAGGAGGTCGTTGCTCCGGTATATAATGAAATTCCCG
>JAUUZQ010000097.1 GCA_030589895.1 Bacteroidales bacterium | reverse complement strand
GTATCCAGTGCCAATAATAAGACTGTAGATGATGACTATCCACATTATATCGGCAGCTGGTTTTCACTCCCAAATCGCATCGACAGAATCAGGGAACTTCTCACAGAGAAAGAGAAGTATGGCATTAAAGATTTTCAGAGGATGCAGGCAGACCAACTTTCTGTATTTGCCAGAAAACTAACACCTGTCTATCTGGAAGCATTATCAGGGGAATATGATGGCATTGAAGCAGAAGCTATTCAATTGCTTCAGGAATGGGATTACCAGATGGATAAAGACCTGGCTGTTCCGCTTATCTATGAACAAATGTTCATTCAGATGATATATGCAATGTATGAAGATGAGTTGGGTTCTGACAATTTTGAGCAAATAATTGGAAATAAAATCATAGCCCTGTATCACATAACTAAAACTTTTGAAACAGGCACTTCAGCCTGGTTGGATGATGTAAATACCTCAGATAAATTTGAGACACTGGGCGATAATATCCGTACTGCCTTTACCGCAACTATTGATACCCTGACTAATAAAATGGGTGCCGATATAAATACATGGAAATGGGGAGATGTGCATACAATTACCATTGAGCATCCCATGGGAGGCGTAGATCTGGTTGCAAAACTATTTGACCCGAATCTCGGACCCTATAGAGTTGGAGGAAGCTTCCATACGATTGCCCCTTACAGCTACCCACTCTCATCTGGAAAATTTGAAGCAAACCATGGAGCATCACAACGCCATGTATATTCCACCGCTAACTGGAATAATTCAAAAACTGTTATCCCAACAGGTACATCCGGAATTCCGGCATCACCCTACTATGGAAATCAGACGGATTTGTATATGAATTTCAAATATTACGATGATCCGTTTACAAAAGCCGAGGTAGAGAAAAGAGCGAAGTATGAAGCTGTGTTCAGGTAAAACTAAAGCTGTATAAACTAAGAAAGAAACTTATTAATCTTTGCCAAAAGCAAATACTGATTAAGTGGCTTTGTTACAAAATCATCAAACCTGGTTAGACTGGCTTGCTGTTGTTCGGGTGAAAGAATGTAAGCAGATTGTGCAATGACTATAATCTCTTTCCTGATGTTCCTGATCTCTCTTGAAGCAGTTATTCCATCTTTGTCGGGGAGATGAATATCCATTAGCACCAGATCTGTTTCCGGATGCATGCGTACATGGTCCACTGCCTCTTCACCAGTTTCTGAATACGAGAGCGATGCTCCTGTTTTTTTTAACATCTCTCTCAGCAATACCATGCTCGACTCATCATCCTCAACGATAAGAATATGCTTGTCTTTCCAACTATATACACCTTGAGCTGCCATGGTTCATTTTGACTTATGATTTTTATACCAAGCCGGTACTTTGTACCAAGTTAAGAAATTAAAATGACTAAATATTACTATAAGTGATATTATCTTAGAGAAAAAGTGATAGTTTTGGAACTTCTTTACTAAAATATTTACCATAAATTCGTTGTCAATAATCGACGGAAATATAACTGTCGGTTAGAATAAAACCATAATAGATGAAGCTGAAACAAATACTTGGAATTGATATTGGAGGATCAGGCGTAAAAGGCGCTATTGTAGACACAAAAAATGGAAAACTTCTGACAGAGAGATATCGCATTCCAACACCGCAACCTGCAACCCCTGATGCAGTTGCTGAAGTGATTAAGAAAATTGTAAATCATTTCGATTGGGATGGTCCAATTGGTGTGGGTTATCCAGGTGTGATTCAACACGGGATTGCAAGAACTGCAGCTAATTTGGATAAGAGTTGGATTGACAAAGACCTTAACAAGTTATTTGCTAAAACAACAAAATGCAAAGTTCATGTTGTCAATGATGCCGATGCAGCAGGTATGGGTGAAATGAAATTCGGATCCGGGAAAGGATTCAAGGGTGTGGTTCTATTGGTAACTGTTGGAACCGGATTAGGAACCGTAGCTTTCACCAGTGGTAAACTAGTCCCAAATATGGAGATGGGTCATATTCTGTTACATGGTAATGATGCTGAGAAATACGCATCTGATGCAGCCAGAAAAGCTGATAACATTAGCTGGACTGAATGGGCCGGACGATTTAATGAGTACCTGAACCGAATGGAAGATCTGCTTTGGCCCGACCTGATTATTATCGGGGGAGGTGCAAGCAAGAAAGATGAAAAATTCATACCTCTGCTCAAAACACGTGCAACAGTCATACCAGCTTCACTTCTCAATGAAGCCGGCATCATCGGTGCTGCAATGGCCAGTAAGTATTACAATAAACTGGACTGAGCCTGTTTGTGAAAATCACTGTTTTTAATTTATCCTGACTTGAGGGAAGTTTTTAGATTGACATCAATAACTAAAACTCTCCGAAATGTCCTGGCATATCTTTTAAATATTCCGATAACTCCTTTTGCAAATCTTCAGTTAGTTCTTCATATCCAGACAGTCCAAACAAATTATTTTGTTCTCCCGGATCTTTGGATAAATCATAGAGTTGATTCTTATCAGTATAGTGCTTATACTTTAATGTAGCTTTATATTCAGCATCACCACCACCCGGAATAATCTGCAAATGTCCAAAAGGTTTTGTCGGATCAATATTATTGGGTTCTCTTCCTCTTAGATGGAGCAAATGGTTCCAGTCATCAAGCAGCTTCTCACGTTCATCCATTGACATATTCTCAATTTTATCAGGATAACGCAATGCTATATACTTGAAATTATTTTTTAATACACCGCGTGAATATCCCATCTCAAAATAGAGCGATGATCGAAGTTCAGTTGTGTCACCTTCCAGTACCTTTTTAAAACTCAGACCATCAAATCCTTTATCGTCAATATCTACTCCTGCAAAATCTAATATGGTTGGAGTAAAATCAATATTTGAAACAAGAGTATTGCTTATATGTCCAACCGGGAACCCCCCTTTTCTCCATATTATGGATGGATCATGAACTCCATCCTGATAGATAGTACCTTTTGCGTCCTGACCATGATCACTAAAAATAATTATCAAGGTGTTATCCAACTGTCCATTTTTTTCAAGCCTGTCAAGCAATGCTCCCAGCACATCATCAAGCCATAGAATATTGGCTTTAGGATCAGGGATGTGCCCCTGTCTTGCCAGTCCTGCTTCGATCAACCTTTGTGGAATTGTCTCTTTAGCAGGAAGAACATCCGGTGCTTTATCAAGTCTTCCGAAAGGTACAATTGTTCTATCGGCATTCCAGCTTCTGTCAGCATCAACAGGTCCGTGAGGAATTGTAGTTGCAAAATATAAAAAGAATGTTGAGTCTTTTGCCTCATCAAGAAAATCAAGAGCATAGGCTGTAGTCCAATCCATATTATGTACTGCCAGCGACAATGGACCATTATAATCAGGATTATCGTACCACAAACCATCAGCAAAATCATAACCTGCATCATGATAAGCTTTTTTTAGATATTCATTATTCTTCTCTAACTGCTCAATAACTTTTACATCGGAAGTGTCAGCAGTTAAAGGAACCTTAAACCATTCCGGGACTTCAATAAAATGGTTTTTACCAACAGCACCGGTAAAGTAGCCCTCATTATTTAAATAGCTTGCTAAATTCCATTCACCCTTCACAATTTTTTCATTCCACTCCAACACAGGTTGTCCATCATTTTGCTCCATACTTTTCATAAAGGCCTCATTAGTGGCTCTGCCTGCATATTTACCAGTAGAACAACTATATCGACTGGGAGAACAAACCGTTGAACTAACATATTGTCCCATCATAATCGTACCCTCCCCGGCCAATTTATCAATGTTAGGAGTAAGATTTTTACCCTCACCCTGTGGCAAACAGTTAAACTGGTCGTAAGTCATATCGTCAATAATAAAAAAGACAATATTTGATTTAGATGGCTCACTAATTGCCGCTTTATCTACTGTACACCCTGATAATAAAGGCAATAGAAAAAGCGAGTTCAAGACTATTATTGGAGTAATATTCATGGTAACATTATTTTTTCATAAAATTTTCATTCTCAGCTTGTATGGCATTTATCAAAAATGCCAGCACAGCATTCCAGTTAATGGCAATTTCATTTGTTGAGTAACTACAATATTTATCTGCATATCGGATTGCCGGCTCCTTGTATTTATACTGTTCATCTCCACAATCTACACGAGAATTAACATTTGAACCTCCGGCCAGGTAACCAGGGATAGATCCCTTTATGGTATCGCTAACAGATCTGCGATCATGAACATTCATTGGACTTTGCATTCCAAATCCTGTAACATAACACATACTGAGTGGATTACATCCATTTATATAATTTAAAATGGAAGAAGAAGCATGGTAGTATTTAATATCATTTGTATGTTTGTATGCCATCAAAAGCAAAATAGCTTCGTTTGAAGCATGGCTATTGCTACCCCATTCAAATCTTGATAAAGAAACATTGTATGCCGATGAATTATACCTGTTATACAGCGAATCGGCCTGTTTCATAAAACCCTCAAGTATAACACTCGTTTTTAATTTCTTTGTCGTTATTACAGGGGCATTTAGTAAAGAATAAATACCCAGGGTTCCGGTTTTTGGCCATGCAGGAACATTATATATAAATGTATCTTCAAAATTTTCAGATATATAAGAATTATTTTTTGTAGCCAAATACAGCTCAATGGAAGCCCATGCAAATTCATCTGCTAAACGTACATCACCATATTCTCCCGTCCTGATATCTTTTGGCTGCTTATAATAAACCCCGGGATTCTTTTCTGCCCATTCATAAGCCCTTTTTGCTACCTGCAGACATGTATCAGCAAAACCATTTAGCTCTGCATTGTAAGGCTTAAGTACCCTGTAGGCTTTTGCAGAAACACTGGCTAAATTAAGTGCAGCAGGAGTTGATTTCATTACCACATATCGGGGCTTATCAATAAGGTGAGGCTGTACCTGAGGACTAAAGCTCTTATGGGTTAATTTATGGTACACACCTCCATCATCAGGATCTTGCATTGTTATCATCCAACGTAGGTTCCACAGTATTTCATCAATAATATCAGGCAATTCATTGTTGCTCTCTGGTATATTTAAAACAAGATTTTTGGTATACTCAGGGTACAACTCACAAAAATGAAGCAGGATAAATGTTGTTATTCCCGAATTTACAATATACTTGTTGTAATCTCCTGCATCGTACCATCCTCCAGGAGATGATATTATTGTTCCTTCCGGTCTGTTTTTATCTGCTGCAGATTCGTGTATGATCACTTTATCATCAGGATGTCCCATAGGACGTTGATAAACACCTGCAAACTCTTCAAGTATTGGTGTTGAAACTCTTGCCAGATAAAAAGCAAACAGGCTTGCCTTGGCCAGATCATTATATGAATCATCACCAATTGAAAATGGATATGATGCTTCAATATTTTTATCAGAACAGCCCAGATAATAATTGCCCGGAGTTATATATGAACTAAAATCTGCAATACAAACTGTCTCATTTGAATATTCCCATTTTTGTGGCTTGCTCAATTCACCCGTAAATACTTTTTTATTGGTTTTAAGATCTACAAGATAGAATTCACCTTTTGCTTTGGTTGGTACGATGGCTCTTTTTTGAGCTTTAACCGGGTAGCCAAGCTGGTCAGCTTTTATTCTCTTGTCTTTTTGCTGGGCACATACCAAAGACGGAATAATTATTATTATTACAATCAATACATTCTTCATTCTGCTTCTTTTACTTTGCATATGTCTCCAAATAAATTTTTCCTTGTCCTTGTTATCCTGTAAAAATGATATTTGATCATTTTACCCCATTATAACAACAACTTCGTTTCTGCTTTTTAGCAAATGTGCTGGCAGCATGTTACTTTCAATCTCTACTCCATTAAGAGTAATTACTTTAACTCCTTTTTGAACCTTGTTTGGATTTTCAACTTTAATATCAATCAGCTTTCCCCTGAAACTTCGTCTAAGAGTAAACCCTTTCCAATGTGCTGGGATACACGGATCAATCACTAAACCTGAATACTCAGGACGAATCCCCAGAATATATTGAGCAGCCGAAAAATATGCCCAGCTCGTCGTTCCACTTAACCATGGATTTCTTGATGCACCAAAACGTGAGCTATATTTACTTATAGTTGTCTGCGCATAAACATAAGGTTCAGTTTGTCTTATTTCAGCCTTATCATTAAATGCTGAGGGTAAAAATGATTTATAATAATCAAATGCCCTATCTCCGTTTCCCAGCATACTTTCGGCCATAACTACCCATCCTTGAGTATGACAAAATATTGCGCCATTCTCTTTCATCCCCTTATTGAAAAGAGGTGCTTTTATGACTGAGTGTTCTGTTTTTTCATAAGGTGGATCAAGTAAAACTATTCCATATTCTGTAGCCAACTCTTTATTCACCCTCTCCATAATTTGAGTTGATCTTTCAGTATCTGCATGACCACTTATCACAGCCCAGGTCTGAGGATTCAAATAAAAGCTGCCTTCCTCATTCTCTTTAGAGCCAAATTTCAAACCATCATCTCTGAAAGCACGAATATACTGGTTATCTTCCCATGCATATTTTTCAATATTTTTATCAGTTATTTTTAATTGATCAGAAGACCATTTTTCCTCGTCAGCTTTGTTAAGCATTGCACAAATATTTGCATATTCTTTTAATGCAAATCTTAACTGCAGTGCTACAAAAACCGTTTCACCCTTTTGTCCCAAAATAAGACAATCATTCCAATCAGCAGCTAAGCCACATGGCAGTTGATGAGCCCCCATGCGGTTCAAATTAAATTCAATGGCTCTCCTTAAATGTTCTAAAACGCTTGCTTCACCTTTATCAGCAAAAGGGATTACTTTATCATAAAAATCAAGCTCTCCTTTCTCTTTTACATAAACTGGAACAGTGTTAAACAGCCACAATGAATCGTCCGATCTATACTCTTCTTCTCCCGGCTCAATTTCACTTCCCGGATTATGAGCAAAAGGTTTTACAATTGGCATTGCTCCTCCTGAGCTTAATTGTCCTGAGAGCATCAACTCTAATCTCTCCCCAGCCTCATCAGTAATACAGTGCAATACACCAAGCATATCCTGAATCGTATCACGATATCCCAATCCATCACGCTCACCACTATAGACCAGACTGGCAGCACGAGACCATGAATAGCTTATTAAATTATTAAAGGGGTTCCACATATTAAACATGCTATTGAAATCTTCATCAGGTGTCTCCGCTGTAAACCCTTCAATTCTCTCATGCCAATAACTCTTCAATTCAACAAAATCATTCTCCACTTCCTTTGATGTCGGATATTTCGCTATTACTTCTCGCCCTTCTATTCCAGCATGACCAATACCCATTACAACAGTAAATTCTTTTGACTCCCCAGGTTTAAGGTCGATATCAATCTGTAGACTTCCACAACCATTATCACCTTCGGTTAAGGAATTTGAACACTCTCCATTTTCAACAGCAACAGGATTGCTATAGTCCCGATATAATCCAATAAATTTTTCGCGATCAGAATCAAATCCTGTAACATCAGCACCGGCTATTCCGATAAAAGTACTGCGCCCCTGGTCTTTATTCTGAAAATTATCAACATCAGATGGAATGAATAGGTTTGATCCATGATTAATAGCATCTCCAACAAACTCAGTTTTAATAATATACTGCGTATACTGTAAATTTGTAGAATCATCAAGCGCGTTCCAGTTGCTGGCAAATTCCACAAAAGTGAAAGCTCTTAAACTTCGATACTTATCACCATTATTGCTTATCTGAACATGCCAGAGTTCATAGTCTGCATTAATAGGAACAAAAAACAGAGTTTCAGTTTTAATTTCAGAATATTCAGAAGATATTTTTGTGTAAGCTGAACCATGTCTGCATTCCGATTTATAAGTCTTCAAAGACTTACCAACAGGCTGCCACGAGCCTGACCAATAATCTTTGCTTTCTCTGTCGTGCAAATATATATAGCGACCCGGCTGATCCAGAGGAACAGCATTGAAATGTAAACGCATAAAACGCCCCTGAGCAGAAGAACGGAAAAAACTATAACCACCTGCATTATTTGTAATTATTGCTCCGTAACGGGTCGATCCCAGATAGTTACTCCATGAACGCGGTGTTGCAGGATTAGTGATTACGTATTCTTTATTTTTATCGTCAAAATATCCGTACTTCATCTTTTCTATGATTCTTCCTTTATATCTAAAATCTTTTTCGTTTTTTCTGCTTTACTCATCCACAGAGCGACTTCCAAGTTCTGTTTGAATCCTCTCAATAAACTTATCGTTAAGTGCATAAAAAAGAATAAGCACAGCACATAAAATGCTTCCAGCTGCAGGGATTACACTTATTAACCATTTTATACCTTCTATCGATTCAGGAGATTGTTCAACATTTGCCTGATAACCAAAAGCACCCAATAATGCCATTGTAACAACACCTGCTATTGCCCAACCAAGTTTTTGGGCCATAGTTGAAGCTGAAAAGATTAAACCCGTGGCTCTTCGGCCTGTTTTCCATTCTGAATAATCTGCAATATCAGCATACATTGCCCAAACCAATGCAGATGTCGGTCCCATGAAAAATGAGGCTAAAATTTGAAAAATAAACATTGCGCCAATCTGGTCTTTGTCCAGGAAATAGAAAGCACTGGTAAAGACAGTAGATAATAGCATTAATGAGAAATAGGCCATCTTTTTACCAATTAAATCTGCTAATTTTTTCACACCTACAACACCCAATATTACAGCTAAAGTGCCTACTACCATAAATGAAGATGCTAAATCGAAGCTAAGATCATTGCCAAATAAAGAAATAGTAAACTCCTTAATCTCAACATAGTATTTAAAGTAATATGCAATAGCTCCATTTCTAATGGAAACATAAAAAATTGTAAAGATTCCTGTTAGTAGGAGAACCAGCCAGGGGACGTTTGTTACTAAATCTTTTAAATCTTTTAAGATTGGATTATTTTTCTTCTTTTTAGGAACAACCCGCTCTTTTGTTGTAAAAAAAGTCACCAGGAAAAGTACGAATGCAATGACAGCATATAAAGCTATAGTGTACTTATAACCAATCGCGTCATCACCCTTACCAAAAAATGCTACAAATTTATTATTGAATGCTGTTACAAAAAGCCCTGCACTAAACGCAAAAATAAAGCGATAAGATGAAACACTGGTACGCTCTTGTGAGTCAGTTGAAATAACCCCCAATAATGCCGAATATGGAATATTAATAGCTGTGTATAGTATCATCATCAAATTGTAAGTGATAAAAGCATAGATGATCTTACCGTTAAGACTAAGATTAGGAGTTGTAAAACTCAATACTCCAACGATGACGAAAGGTAAAGCGACGAACAAAATATAAGGTCTGAACTTACCCCAGCGAGAATTTGTTCTATCGGTAATTATGCCCATCAAGGGATCAGTAACTGCGTCTAAAATACGTGACAAACCAAATAGAATAGCAGCTGCTGCCATTGGTAAGCCAAAAACATCTGTATAAAAGATTGGCAGGAAGTACATGAATGTTTGCCAAAACAAGTTCGATGCAAAATCACCTGATGCATATCCTAACTTTTCACTTAATCTGACTTTAAAATCCGTATTTTTCATCTAAGCAGTATTATTTAGAGTGCTTAATATTAAATTGAACATCGATTTTTACTTGAGTTTTCAACTCTCAATTAATTATCTATATGCATAATAAGATAATATCTTATACTAATCACTATCAAAATTAAATAAGAACTCTACCAACACCATTTTGAACGATTATAGCTAAAATATATATTTCACAAGCTACTCATAGCTCATAATATTTTGTTTTTCAGGTTCAATAAAGAGGATGTCCCAAAAGTCATTTCAGCTCACTCAGTCCTGAATATTTGAAAAAGTTCTTTGGGAGAAATACGAAATAATCAGAAGCTATCTATATTTTGAGACAGCCTCTTCAAATTAAATCATATCAACAAGACACAAAAACAGGGAGTCTCGTAGTGAAACTCCCTGTTTATGCTATGGACAGATAAACTCTATCTCTCAGCCACAAAACCCGAACTGCTATTTACCAGCTTAATAAACTCTCCCCTGTAACCTTCACTGTCTTCACCTTTGGCTCCCCGCGCCTGTGTCAGTACATCGCTGATGGATCCCTGCTTCAGATAATCAGAACCTCTCAGTATCATACCATATTGTGCTACTGCAGTTGCAAATCTGAAATTATCAGAAGTCCTGTCGAATTTTTTCACCTTGCCATTGACAGCTATTTCATATAAGGTACTCTTGTTGCCATCAGGCTTCTTGTATCTCAGTTTGATGGTCATCAATTCTTCAGAACCCCTGCTTTTCATATTGTCTCTGTTAGACTGATACTTGAGCGGATCAATATCAACATACGACTGATCAGAACCTGCAGGTACTATCTCATAAAGTGCTGTTACTGTATGTCCGGCACCCATTTCACCTGCATCCTTCTTGTCATCATTGAAATCCTCATCATTCAATAATCTGTTCTCATATCCTACTAATCTATAAGATTTTACACGCTCAGGGTTGAATTCGATCTGAAACTTTACATCTTTTGCAATGGTAAATAATGTACCGCCAAATTCACTGACAAATACCTTATTGGCTTCCTGGATATTGTCGATATACGCATAATTACCATTTCCCTTGTCGGCAATAGTCTCCATTTTGCTGTCTTTGTAATTTCCCATTCCAAATCCCAGCACTGTCATAAATACACCCTTCTCACGTTCCACTTCAATCATTCTTTCCATCGCGGCATCGCTGGATGCACCCACGTTGAAATCACCATCAGTGGCAAGAATAATTCTGTTGTTTCCCTCCTCGATGAAATTCTTCTGTGCAATTTTGTAGGCCAGTTTCAGTCCTGCACCACCGGCGGTTGAGCCACCTGCACTTAATTTATCAAGTGACTGAAGTATCTTGTCTTTTTCACTTCCTGAAGTAGATTCCAGCACAACACCTGCAGCACCAGCATACACCACTATTGCCACACGGTCCTCAGGACGTAGCTCTTTAACGAGCAATCTGAAGGCGGATTTCAACAATGGAAGTTTGTTATGATTACTCATTGATCCGGATACATCAAGTAAGAATACCAGATTTGAAGGAGGTAAATTCTCCTTGTCAATTTCCTTACCCTGTAATCCTATGAGCAATAACTGGTGTGATGTGTTCCACGGACAAGTTGAAAGTTCATGCGAAACAGTAAATGGGTGATCTCCATCAGGTTGTGGATAATCATAAGTAAAGTAATTAACCATCTCTTCAATACGCACTGCATCAACAGGAGGTTTTTGTCCCATGTTGATAAATCGACGTACATTGGCGTAAGAAGCCTTGTCCACGTCGATGGAAAAAGTTGAAAGCGGATTGTGCTTCACATCTTTGAATCCATTTTCATGGATCGTGGCATATCCTTCGGTATTGTGTATGGTCTGCTGTTCATAATATGCTCCACCTGTAAAGTACATGGGAGACTGAGACATTGCCTTGGTTCCGCGTATGTGAGTTCTCCTCTTATCACGGCTGATAGAACCTGTCACACTTTCCTTCATTGAGACTCGCCCATACCCGGTTACAACAACTTCGTCAAGTTCCATCTTGCCTGGAAAAAGTTGTGCATTAAGAATATTGCTGCTTCCAATGCGCATTTCCTTGGTTTCCATTCCTATAAAAGAGAATATGAGAGTTTTTGCTTTCTGATCAACAGAAATTGAATACTCTCCATTTACATCGGTAACTGTACCCTGAGTTGTACCCTTTACCAATACACTGGCTCCGATGAGGGCATAACCACTATCATCAATGACTTTCCCGGTAATCACCCTGGAAGGTGCGGCAGCCATTAAAACGATTGATAGAATAATCACTGTAATAAATGATGTTATTGTTTTCATGATTTTAAAATTTGATTTAAATAATTTATTGTTTTCATCAGTAGGATGCAGCAATCCATAGAATTCCATAAAAAAAATTACTATTTGCTTCCTCAATGTCCTTCCGTGTTAAAAAATTACCAAACACACTCAATCATAATTTTCAATATATTTCGTTTAATGATGTAAGCAGACTCAAAGGTTTTTAAGTGTATATTGGAGCCTTTCGAGATATACTGTACATTTACTAATTACACCTATATTAAATCCGGCTCTTGAAGCTTACCTGGAAAAAATACAGAGATGATTCAGACAAAGAACTGTTAGAAAAGTTCCGCGCATCAGGTGAGCTCGAACAGCTGGGCATCCTATATGAAAGATATATGCACCTGGTATATGGTGTATGCATGAAATATTTTCAGGACAGGGAATCTGCAAAGGATGGAGTTACATCCATATTCGAAAAACTAATTACTG
>JAUUZQ010000028.1 GCA_030589895.1 Bacteroidales bacterium | reverse complement strand
TGACGGGTTTTACCACAATGATCAAGGAGTTCATGTCAAAACTGAATGAGATGGAGGCTTTCGACCTGGCATATACCATTGCCACAACAACCGGAATTGTAAAGGATCTTAAATCGGAGCGGACACCAGAGGCGATCAGCAGGTATGAAAATATAGAGGAATTGCTGAATGGTATAAAGGATTTTACTGATAACAAGGAGTCTGAGGAGGAGTTGACACTTTCGAATTACCTTCAGGATGTGACACTTATGACAGATGCTGATAACGATTCGGAGGAGGATATTAACAAGGTGAGTATCATGACCGTACACGCTTCCAAGGGCCTGGAATTTCGCCATGTATTTATTGCAGGGATGGAAGAAGAGTTATTTCCATCAGGGATGAATACAGGAGACTTAAAGGGACTGGAAGAGGAGAGACGACTCTTCTATGTGGCACTTACCCGTGCTGAAAAAACAGCCACTATCACCTTTGCAGACAGCAGATATAAATGGGGGCTTCAAACATCTACATCACCATCCAGGTTTATAAAGGAACTCGATAAGAAATTTGTGAATTTACCACACGATTTTTATCCTGTGATTCCTCAGGTCCAGGAGGAAGATATAAGAACAAAACCAAGGGGTGCTTATGCACAGAAATATCCAACATTACAGAAAAAATCTACGGAACTCCTTGGAAAAAAAGTGTTGCTAAATCTTGAGAAAGCGGAGATGAAAGCAGGGAGCGTTACAACGGATATGATCAAGATAGGGACGAAAGTGAAACATCCGCGTTTTGGAACCGGTGAAGTCGTAAAACTGGAAGGTGCAGCTCCCAATACCAAGGCCACTGTGAAATTTCCTGTTGGACAAAAGCAACTGCTATTAAAATTTGCTAAATTAAAAGTTGTAGGCTAGAAGCCGGTTGTACAAAGATTTTGATGTGTGTTGAAGTACTGATTCAGGCATGTCTGGAACCTGCAACATAGCTTTGGAAAGAATTTGTCTCACTCTTTCTGGTGAGCCGTTTTGATATCCTGATGAAAAGAATTACTTTTGCGCTTAGAAATAATAGAAATGGAATACGATTATAACACAAAGAGAAAGAAGTTGATACTACCTGAATATGGAAGAAATATTCAGAAGATGATTGCCCATATCCTCACAATTGAAGATCGTGATGAGAGGAACAAGGCAGCAAAAACAGTAATAGCTGTGATGGGAAATTTAAACCCACACCTGAGAGATATCAACGATTTCAAGCATAAACTATGGGATCATCTTGCCATCATCTCTGATTTTAAACTGGATATAGATTATCCCTATGAAATAATTGAGAAGGAGTTGCTGTTTTCCAGACCGGAGAAAATGGATTACAATCAGAAGAATATCAGGTTTAAACACTATGGAAGGTCAATCGTGATGATGATTGATAAGGCGATTGAGATGGAAGAGGGTGAGGAGAAGAAGGATTTGGTAAAAATGATTGCCAATCATATGAAAAAATCGTATCTTACATGGAATAGGGAAGCAGTTAGCAATGAGAATATCCTTAAGGATCTCAGAACTTTGTCTAATGATAAACTGGAAGTTGACCCGGACCTTGAGCTTTCTGAAACCAGAGATATTCTGGCGAAAAATGCAAGAAAGAGCAGAGGCAAAGAATCCGGTGATAACAAAGGTAGAGGCAAAAAGGGCGGTAAAAAGAAACAACTTTAACCCTTACTTTTCCCTGGTAGATTCGGAAGATTTTGTCTAATACAATACTATTAAATTTTGAGCAAATTTATAATTGAAGGCGGTCATCATCTCTCCGGTGAGATTCAACCTCAAGGAGCTAAAAACGAAGCTCTTCAGGTGCTCTGTGCTGTTCTTCTTACTCCTGAGAAAATTACCATGACAAATGTCCCGGGGATCAGGGATGTCAGCAAACTTATAAATCTGCTTGGTGATCTGGGGGTAGAGGTAGAACAGTTAGATAAGAACAGTTACACCTTCAAGGCAACTAATATCAATCTCGATTTCTTACGCAGCCCTGAATATTTCGCTAAATCAACCGAGCTAAGAGGGTCGGTAATGTTGGTAGGACCTCTCCTTGCAAGATTTGGAAAAGCCTTTATTCCAAAACCGGGGGGCGATAAGATAGGCCGCCGTCGTCTGGACACACATTTCATTGGATTTCAAGAACTTGGAGCTGTATTTAATTACGATGTAAAGCATTCATATTACGAGGTTGAAGCTAAAAAACTGACCGGGAAATATATGTTGCTGGATGAAGCATCAGTGACAGGTACAGCGAATATTGTGATGGCTGCTGTATTGGCTGCAGGAGTTACAACCATTTACAATGCAGCATGTGAACCCTATCTGCAGCAACTTTGTAAAATGCTGGTCAGGATGGGCGCTAAGATCAGTGGTATTGGTTCGAATTTATTGACTATCGAGGGTGTTGCTGAATTACATGGCACCGAGCATAGAATTCTTCCTGACATGATCGAGATCGGAAGTTTTATTGGTATGGCCGCCATGACACAATCGGAGATTACGATTAAAGATGTTGCATTCGATGAATTGGGTGTGATCCCGGCTTCCTTTAAGAGATTAGGTATTCAGATGGAGTTAAGGGGAGATGATCTGTTTATTCCTGCAATGGACCATTACGCAATAGAGACATTTATTGATGGCGCAATCATGACCATTGCAGATGCTCCATGGCCTGGTCTGACGCCGGACCTGCTCAGTGTGATTCTTGTGACTGCTACCCAGGCAAAGGGAAGTGTGCTGATACACCAAAAAATGTTTGAGAGCCGGCTCTTTTTTGTAGATAAGCTTATTGATATGGGAGCACAAATTATTTTATGTGATCCACACCGTGCTACTGTAATCGGGATGGATAACTCTATGAAACTCAGAGCTACAAAAATGACATCTCCGGATATCAGGGCAGGAGTCGCATTGCTGATCGCCGCCATGAGTGCAGAAGGAACCAGTGAGATAGATAATATCGACCAGATCGACCGTGGCTACGAAAGAATCGATGAAAGACTAAATGCCCTTGGTGCCTCGATCAAAAGAATATAGAGACCATCCATGCACCCCATTAACCAATTAACCAATTATCACATTGTTGCATTGTTGCATTATCGCATTAACTCCTTAACATGAAAAACCTTCCATTAATCATCCTTACCCTTATCCTTACCGCCTGCAACCCCAAAACCCCAACTTCAGACACGCCATACCAGGTTCCACCTGAAATAGTAGAAATTCCCATAGGAAAAATATATGGACAAAGGGCTGCTGAAATAGTGCTTCCGGATACAGATGGAAATAAGATCGCCTTGTCATCTTTACAGGGCAAACTTGTTCTGGTAGATTTTTGGGCTTCCTGGTGTACGCCATGCAGGAAGGAAAATCCAGTTCTGGTAAGTGTGTATGAAAAATATAAGGATACTGAATTCGTAAACGGCAAGGGTTTTACTATTTACAGTGTATCTCTCGACAGGAGTAAAGAGGCATGGTTGAAAGCCATAGAAGAGGATCAGCTCTCATGGCCAATCCAGGTCTGTGACATGTTGGGTGCCAAAACAGAGCCTGCAATAGTATATGGAGTTCAATCCATCCCCTCCAATTTCCTCCTCGATCGGAATGGAGTTATTATTGGCGTGAATCTCCGGGGTGAAGAACTTGAACTTACGATCAGCGAATTGCTTGCTGGCAACGAGTAATACAAAACCTCCTATATGATCCCCGAGGGATCAGAGTTCTTACTCCTCTTCCTGCTCCGCTTCGTATGTTTTCAGAAGTTCATCCTGCAATTCACCCGGTACCGGTGCGTACTCATCGAAAGACATTGAATACATCGCCCGTCCGTTTGTAATTGAGCTCAGTGCAGTTGAATATTTATTCATTTCAGCCAGTGGAACTTTAGCTGTGATTTTTTCAAATCCTTTCTCGCTTGCCATTCCCTGAACAATCGCACGGCGTCCCTGGAGGTCACTGATCACATCACCCATCCGGTCGGAAGGAACCAATACCTCTACCATATATACAGGCTCCATAATTTTTGGTCCTGCATTTTTAAATGCCATGCTGAATGCATTTCTGCCGGCCAGCTTAAATGAAATTTCATTTGAGTCAACAGGGTGCATCTTACCATCATACACATAAACCCTGATATCTCTGGCATACGAACCGGTAAGCGGTCCTTCTTCCATCTTCTCCATCAGTCCTTTCATGATAGCCGGAAGGAAACGAGCATCAATTGATCCACCAACGATACAGTTTACAAAAATTAATTTTCCACCCCATGGAAGTTCATGTTCTTCCCTGCTGCGAATAGATATTTTCTGATCCTTACCATTTATCTTGAACATTTTCTTATCGTCAGCTTCTTCTACGTGAGGCTCAATAATTAAATAAACTTCACCAAACTGACCAGAACCACCTGATTGCTTCTTATGTCTGTAATCTGCCTGAGCAGTTTTTGTAATTGTTTCACGATAAGGTATTTTTGGTGGAACGAATGTTGTCTCCACATTGAAATCATTGTCGAGGTGCCATTTAACGATGTTAAGATGGTGCTCACCCTGTCCGTGAAGAATAATTTGCTTCAGCTCTTTGCTATACTCAACAATTACCGTTGGATCTTCATCATGAAGCTTGTTTAAAGCTTCACCCAGTTTCTCTTCGTCACCTTCAGTTACAGGCTTGATCGCTGTTCTGAATTTTGGCTCAGGGAATGCTATATTGGGGAACTTGAAGTCTACGTCCGGATCAACCAATGTATCATTGGTGCTGGTATTCTTCATTTTTACGGTACATCCGATATCTCCCGCTACAATTTTAGTAAGCTTTGTACGGTTCTTACCATAGGGAGCAAAAATCTGTGAAAACCTCTCTTTATTTTGTGTCCTGAAATTTGTGAGGTCCATACCTTCAGTAAGCTCCCCTGAAATAACTTTGAAATAGTTTACCTCACCAATGTGAGACTCTACAGTTGTCTTGAAAACAAATATGGAGGTCTTGGCTGATGCATCGAAAGCAATTTCCTGATCGTCGGTAGTTTTGACAGCTGGAAATTTATCAGCAGAAGGCACAACATTGGTAATAAATTGTAACAATCTTCCTACACCCATATTTTTCTTTGCTGAGACACAGAATACAGGAAAAATACCTCTCTCCAGTAAACCTACTGTAATACCCGATCTCATCTCGTCCTCAGTCAGACCATCATTCTCAAAGAAAAGCTCCATTAAGGACTCGTCATTCTCTGCAGCTTTTTCAATCAGCTCATTCCTTAACTCTTCAGCACGCTCCATCTGGTCGGCAGGAATGTCAATTGCCTCAGGCTTTCCACCATCAGCCGGATACTTCAATAACTTCATCAGGATGATATCCACAATCGAATCAAATCCTGGTCCTGCATTTACAGGAAACTGAGCCAGAATTGTTGCATTGCCAAAACTCTCCTTGATACTTTCAAAAGATTTTTCGAAGTTGGCCTTGTCATGATCGCAATGATTTATTGCAATTACGGCTGGTTTATTGAAAGTACGCAGCCAGCGACTGTGTATCTCAGTTCCAACCTCTACGCCACTCTGGGCATTTATCAGTATAAGTCCGCATTCAGCAACATGCAAACTGGAAACGGCACCTCCAACGAAATCATCAGCACCGGGTGTGTCCAGGATATTCACTTTCTTGTCGTTATACTCAGTATACATTACACTTGAGTACATCGAAGACTGATTCTCCTGCTCAATCTGTTTTGAATCGGACACCGTATTCTTGCTGTCCACATCACCCCTGCGGTCGATGACCCCACCTTCAAATAGCATTGCTTCTGCCAGTGTGGTTTTTCCGGATCCCGAGTTCCCGAGTAGTACAATACTCTTAATGTGATCGGTCTGATAATTCTTCATATAATATAATGTATAATGTTGGTGTTAAAATGAATTCGTTTTTATACAGTTGAAATTGGAAAGGCAAAAATAGTAAAATTTTGATTTATACCAACGCATGCTTTTCGACACGGTTTTCACTAATTACATTTTGAAAATTAACACTAAAAATCGATCCATTGAAGATTCAATAAAAAGAAGCTCTCAATCAGAGGTGTGAGAAATACACCCAAAACCCCTGTTCTACATCATATTGGAAATGGTTTCTCTGACAGGTAAATAATAAACTAAATTATTCTTGTTTTTTCAAAAAAAAGAATACCTTTGCAAGCCGAATTTATATAGAAATAGATATTTAATATTAAAAGAATTACGCATAAATGCCTACAATTCAGCAATTAGTACGTAAAGGAAGAAAAGGGATAGTGGAGAAGAGTAAAGCCCCTGCCCTTGATTCAAGTCCACAGCGACGTGGTGTTTGCGTTAGGGTATATACAACAACACCTAAGAAGCCGAACTCTGCAATGAGAAAAGTAGCAAGGGTGAGGTTAACAAACGGGAAAGAAGTGAACGCTTATATTCCCGGAGAAGGACACAATTTGCAGGAACACTCAATTGTCCTCATTCGTGGTGGCAGGGTTAAGGATTTGCCAGGTGTACGTTATCACTTAATTCGTGGCGCTCTTGACACTTCAGGTGTAGAGGGACGTACACAGCGACGTTCAAAATACGGAACTAAAAGACCGAAAAAATAATCTATTTATATTTTATAGATAATGAGAAAGACGAAACCAAAGAAGCGGATTATTTTACCGGATCCTAAATTTAATGATCCATTTGTCACGCGTTTTGTAAACAACATGATGTTCTCCGGAAAGAAAAGTATCGCGTATGATATTTTTTATGAAGCGATGGATATCGTTGATGAGAAAATGAAGAAAGAAGAGAAAGCTTCCCTCGATATTTTTAAGGAAGCTCTGGACAATGTTACTCCACAGGTTGAGGTAAAGAGCAGGAGAGTAGGGGGAGCAACATTTCAGGTTCCAATGGAGGTAAGGGCGGATCGCAAGCAGGCTATTTCCATGAAAAACCTTATCCAATTTGCCAGAAAGCGCCCGGGAAAATCAATGGGTGAGAAACTGGCCGCAGAAACCATCGCAGCATATAACAACGAGGGTGGAGCTTTTAAGAGAAAAGAAGATATGCACAGAATGGCAGAATCCAATAAGGCTTTTGCTCATTTTAGGTTCTAATATAAGAGAAGAAGAATTTAGTATTTAATTAAGGTAAGTGTGCACCACTTATGAATCCAGGATTACAATATACAAGAAATATTGGGATCATGGCGCACATCGATGCCGGGAAAACGACCGCTACAGAACGCATTCTGTTCTATACCGGTATCACCCATCGCATCGGTGAGGTCCATGACGGAGCTGCCACTATGGATTGGATGGTACAAGAGCAGGAGCGAGGTATCACCATCACATCGGCATGCACCACCACATTTTGGAAATACAACGAGCAGGAGTATAAAGTTAATATTATTGACACTCCGGGCCACGTTGATTTCACTGTTGAAGTAGAACGTTCCCTTCGTGTACTTGATGGCGCTGTTGCTGTCTTTTGTGCAGTTGGTGGCGTTGAACCACAATCAGAAACAGTCTGGAGACAGGCTAATAAATATAAAGTTCCGCGTATGGCTTTCGTCAATAAGATGGATAGAGTCGGCGCGGATTTTTTTGGTGTCGTAAGTGAGATCAAGGATAAGCTGGGTTCAAATCCGGTTCCCCTTCAAATACCTATCGGCTCCGAAGAAGATTTTACCGGTATCGTAGACCTTATTGAGAGAAAGGCTATCGTCTGGAAAGAAGACGAGACAATGGGGATGAAATATGAGTACTGCGAGATACCGGAGGATATGATCGATATGGTTGAGGAGTGGAGAGAGAAGTTGGTTGAGGCAGTATGTGTTTCAAATGACGATCTGCTTGAGCGTTTCCTGGAGGACCGTGATTCAATCAGTGAAGAGGAGTTTATGGCCTACGCAAGAAGAGCTACTATCAATATGGAAATCGTTCCGGTTTTCTGTGGTTCTGCTTTTAAAAATAAAGGTATTCAGCGTCTTCTCGATGGTATCGTTGCTTTGATGCCAAGTCCGATTGATGTTGGAGCAGTACAAGGTATTAATCCTTATACTGAAAAAGAAGAGGACAGGAATCCTGTAAATGAAGATCCTTTGACTGGTCTGGTATTTAAGATCGCCACAGATCCATTTGTAGGCAGACTGGCATATCTGAGGATTTATTCAGGTCAGTTGAATGAAGGTACAACCATATTAAACAGCCGTACAGGGAAGAAGGAGAGAATTACCAGGATTTATCAGATGCATGCCAATAAGCAAAATCCAAAAAGTGTAATCGATGCCGGAGATATATGTGCTGTTGTTGGATTAAAGAATTTACGCACAGGAGATACCATTACAGATATTAAGCATCCATTGGTTCTGGAGACCATCGATTTTCCGGAGCCTGTTATCGGTGTAGCTATTGAGCCCAAAACCCAAACTGATATTGATAAGCTGGGTGTGGCACTTGGTAAACTTGCCGAAGAGGATCCGACTTTCCAGATCAAGACTGATCATGATACAGGTCAGACTATCATTAGTGGAATGGGAGAATTACACCTGGAGATTTTGCTCGACAGACTGAAGAGGGAATTTAAGGTGGAGTGTAGTGTGGGATCACCACAGGTGAATTATAAAGAAGCAATTACTACTGAAATACACCATAGAGAAGTATTTAAGAAGCAGTCAGGTGGTAGAGGAAAATTTGCAGATATTGATGTTTATATCAGTCCGAATGACGATGGTGTAAGCGGACTTCAATTTGTAAATGAAATCAAAGGTGGAAATGTTCCAAAAGAATTTATTCCTTCTGTAGAGAAAGGTTTTAAAAATGCAATGTTAAATGGGCCATTGGCAGGATTTTCAGTAGATAATCTGAAGGTTCGACTTGTTGATGGATCTTTTCATAATGTTGACTCAGACCAGTTAGCCTTCGAGATTGTAGCAAGGAAAGCTTTCAGGACAGCTGCAATGAAAGCCAGACCGGTATTGATGGAGCCAATCATGGCTGTTGAAGTGTTGACGCCGGAAGATTATATGGGTGATGTTATTTCAGACTTGAACAAACGTCGCGGACAGGTAGAGGGGATGGATTCAAAGGCTGGAGTCAGGGTAATAAAAGCAAAAGTTCCACTTTCAGAGCAATTCGGATATGTTACTGTATTGAGAACACTCTCGTCGGGAAGAGCCAGTTCAACCATGGAGTTTAGCCATTTTGAACAGGTGCCGGCAAACATTGCGAAAGAAATTATGGAGACAGTATCAGGGAAATCATTGTAATAATAATAGATAATAATGAGCCAAAAGATTAGAATTAAATTAAAGTCTTACGACCACAATCTGGTAGATAAATCTGCTGAGAAAATCGTGAAAACGGTGAAGTCAACAGGTGCTGTGGTAAGTGGACCGGTGCCTCTTCCAACACACAAGAGGGTTTACACTGTTTTGCGTTCCCCATTTGTAAATAAGAAATCAAGGGAACAGTTTCAGCTTAGCTCTTTCAAAAGGCTGCTGGATATTTATAGCTCCACACCAAAGACCATTGATGCATTGATGAAGTTAGAGCTACCCAGTGGTGTTGAGGTAGAAATTAAAGTTTAACAAGGAAAATTATAATAAGATGCCAGGATTAATTGGTAAGAAAGTCGGAATGACCTCTATTTATGATGCAGAAGGAAAAAACATCCCCTGTACTGTGATTGAGGCCGGTCCTTGCGTGGTTACTCAGATCAAAACTGTTGAAACTGATGGTTATTCATCTATTCAGTTGGCTTTTGATGACAAGAAGGAGAAAAATACCCCCAAGGCAATGAGCGGTCACTTTGCGAAAGCAAATACTATTCCCAAGAGAAAGGTCATTGAACTAAAAGGTTTTGTAAAGAATTGGAAAGCGGGTGACGTGATCACTGTGGATTATTTTCACGATGACACTTGGCTTGATGTTTCCGGAATCTCAAAAGGAAAAGGTTTCCAGGGTGTAGTAAAACGTTACAACTTTAAAGGTGTAAACGATGCTACCCACGGACAACATAACAGAATGCGTGCACCAGGATCATTGGGTGCTTCTTCATATCCTTCCCGTGTATTTAAGGGAATGCGTATGGGTGGCCGCATGGGTGGTGCCAAAGTGAAGATTTTGAACCTCCGTGTTATGAAAATCATTCCTGAGAACAATCTTCTTATTGTCAAAGGTTCTGTACCAGGATCAAATGGTTCATATTTAATAATTGAGAAGTAATGGAATTAGAAGTATTAGATATAGCCGGAAAAAGCACCGGTAAAAAAGTAAAGCTGAGCAAAGATATTTTCGGTATCGAGCCTAACGATCATGCTATCTATCTGGATGTAAAACAGATCATGACAAACCGTCGTCAGGGCACTCACAAAGCTAAAGAGCGCGCTGAAATTAAAGGTAGTACCAAGAAGATCAAGAAACAAAAAGGTACTGGTACAGCACGTTTTGGTTCTATCAAGAATCCAATTTTCAGAGGTGGTGGTCGTGTTTTTGGTCCAAGACCGAGTGATTATCGCAACAAATTGAATAAAAAAATTAAAGAGCTGGCACGTAAATCTGCCCTTTCATATAAGGCGATGAATAAGCAGGTTATGGTAGTGGAAGACTTTTCTCTCGAACAGCCAAAAACAAAGGATTTTGTGAATATTCAGAAAAACCTGAAGATCGACGATAAAAAATTGGTTTTCGTTCTAAATGAACGAAATAAAAATGTATATTTGTCGTCGCGAAATTTGCAAAACTCTAAGATCATAACAGTCTCAGAATTAAATACATACGACATCATGAATGCAACAGCGCTCTTGTTCGTTGAGAGTTCACTTGATGTTTTGCAAACGAAAGCTTAACAAAATTGTATAGATAAGGTCATGGATATTTTAATAAAGCCTATAGTAACAGAGAAGATGACAGATCAGAGCGAGAAGCTCAACAGATATGGATTTGTTGTTGATAAGAATGCCAATAAAGTAGAGATCAAGCAGGCTGTTGAAGAACTGTATGATGTGAGTGTTACATCTGTAAATACAATGAGGTATGCCGGTAAATCTAAGGTGAGATTTACCAAATCCGGAGTGCAGAGTGGAAGAACATCTGCTTTTAAGAAAGCCATAGTTACTATCGCAGAGGGCGAAGCAATTGATTTTTATAGCAATATTTAGAAAATATGCCAATTAAGAAGTTTAAACCTACAACACCAGGTCAGAGAACAAAGCAGATAGTTACTTTTGAAGAGATTACTACTGCAACACCTGAGAAGTCACTTATCAGACCACAAAAAAGGTCTGGTGGAAGAAATAACCAGGGACGCATGACAATGCGTTATATGGGTGGTGGTCACAAGAAAAGATACCGTGTGATTGATTTCAAACGTAACAAAGATGAGTATAGTGCTATAGTTAAGACAATTGAATATGATCCTAACAGAACAGCATATATTGCTCTTTTGGTTTATGAAGATGGTGAAAAAAGATATATCCTCTCTCCTGCAAAACTGAATGTAGGTGACAAACTGCAGTCAGGTGAAAATGCACCTCCCGAGATTGGAAACGCAATGCCATTGTCGAAAATTCCTTTGGGAACAAGTATTCATAACATTGAACTGAAACCAAAACAGGGTGGAATGTTGGTGAGAAGCGCAGGCGGATCTGCAACATTAACTTCAAGAGATGGTAAATACGCTATCATTAAACTCCCGAGTGGTGAAACACGCATGATCCTGGTTACCTGTCGCGCAACAATTGGCGAGGTATCCAATAAGGACCACGCTTTGACTGTATCGGGTAAGGCAGGAAGATCAAGATGGCAGGGTCGTCGTCCACGTGTTCGTGGTGTTGCAATGAACCCTGTTGATCACCCAATGGGTGGTGGTGAAGGACGTGCTTCAGGTGGACATCCCAGATCAAGAAATGGTGTGATCGCTAAAGGATTTAAAACCAGGTCCAAAAAGAAGCATTCAGATAAGTATATTGTAGAGAAGAGAAAATCTAAAAAATAATAACACATGAGCCGTTCACTGAAAAAAGGTCCATTTATCGATTTTAAGCTGGAGAAGAGAATTCTTGAAATGAATGATTCAGGAAAGAAATCAGTGCTGAAAACCTGGTCTAGAAGATCAGTGATTTCTCCAGATTTTGTTGGACACACCATTGCTGTACATAACGGAAATAAATTTATCCCCGTATATGTAACTGAGAATATGGTTGGTCATAAATTAGGTGAATTTGCACCGACCCGTATTTTTAGGGGTCATGGTGGAAAACAGCGATAAACTATTAAAATACCTTTGAATAATGGGTACCAGAAAAAGAAACAGAGCAAATCAGTTAAAAGAGGAGAAGCGAAATAAATATTACGCAACTTTGAGAAACTGCCCAACTTCACCTAGAAAGATGAGGCTTGTAACTGATATGATCAAGGGTGTGGAAGTAAATAAGGCACTCGATATGTTGAGATTTAGTCCTAAAGAAGCTACACGCAGGGTGGAGAAACTTCTGTTGTCAGCTATCGCAAACTGGCAGGCTAAAAATGAAGGAGCAAGGATCGAAGAAAGTAATCTTGTAGTAAAAGAGGCTTATGTTGATCAGTCAAGAACATTGAAAAGAATACGTCCTGCACCCCAGGGTCGTGCTCACAGAATTAAAAAGCGTTCAAATCATGTTACAATTGTGATCGATGGACAAGCAGTAGCAGAAGAAGTTGAATCTCAAGAAAAATAGAATAAATGGGACAAAAAGTAAATCCGATAAGTAACCGCTTAGGAATCATTAAAGGCTGGGATTCAAACTGGTTTGGTGGAAAAGATTATTCTGAAAAACTTGTTGAAGACCATACTATCAGAAAGTATCTGAATGCTCGTTTGGCCAAAGCAAGTATTTCGAAAATTGTAATCGAAAGAACACTTAAGCTGATCACAGTTACAGTTCTTACTGCCCGTCCGGGAATCATTATTGGTAAAGGCGGTCAGGAAGTTGATAAGCTGAAGGAAGAATTGAAAAAAATTACCCAAAAAGAGGTTCAGATTAACATCTTTGAAGTAAAACGTCCTGAGCTTGATGCAACTATTGTAGCAAACAATGTTGCACGTCAGCTCGAAGGTAAGGTCTCTTACCGTCGCGCCATTAAGATGTCAATCGCATCAACAATGCGCATGGGAGCAGATGGAATTAAGGTATTGGTAAGCGGACGTCTGGGTGGTGCTGAAATGGCACGTACTGAAACATATAAGGATGGTAGAATTCCTTTACATACACTGCGTGCAGACATCGATTATGCATTGGCAGAAGCACATACGAAAGTTGGAGTTATCGGAATTAAAGTATGGATCTGTAATGGTGAAATTTTTGGAAAAAGAGATCTTTCTCCAAATATTGGTACCAAGAATGTGAAGCCAAAACAAGGTGGCCATGGTGGTCATGGTGGTCACCAGGGTGGGTACAGAAAGAAAAGAAAATAATCAGACAACTAAGAAATTCATAACGTAATGTTACAACCTAAAAAAACCAAATTCAGGAGAATGCAGAAGGGGCGCATGAAAGGTAATGCGCAGAAAGGAACAACACTTGCATTCGGTTCATTTGGCATAAAATCACTGGAGACTGCCTGGATTACAGGTCGTCAGATTGAAGCTGCTCGTCAGGCTGTTACCCGTCATATGAAAAGAGAAGGTCAGCTATGGATAAGAATTTTCCCCGACAAACCTATTACCAAGAAACCTGCTGAAGTACGTATGGGTAAAGGTAAAGGATCACCGGAAGGATTTGTATATCCAATTACTCCTGGTAGGGTTATTTTTGAAATCGAAGGTGTTCCTTTCGATGTAGCTAAGGAAGCATTGCGTATTGGTGGACAGAAATTTCCTGTAAAAACCAAGTTTTTGGTACGCAGAGATTATGATCATAGTTAATTTATAATAAAGTCAAGGATGAAAAGTTCCGAAATCAAAGAATTGTCTACAGCAGAGATCACAGAGAGGATCGATACAGAGCAGAATATGCTTGTACGTATGAAAATGAATCACGCTGTATCTCCATTGGATAATCCTAATAAGATAAGCGAAACACGTAAAATTGTTGCGAGACTGAAAACTGAATTAAAAGTCAGACAGACACAACAACAGTCAGAAAGTAAAGAATAACATGGAAACTGAAAGGAAAACAAGAAGGGAACGTGTTGGTGTGGTTACCAGTAATCGCATGGACAAGTCCATCGTAGTCATCGTAAAGAGGAAAGTGAAGCATCCCATTTACGGAAAATTCGTGAACAAAAGCTCCAAGTTCATGGCTCACGACGAAGAAAACACTGCCAATGAAGGTGATACAGTGAAGATCAGTGAAACCAGACCAATGAGCAAGAATAAAAGATGGAGATTAGTAGAAATTATTGAAAGAGCTAAGTAGCCATGATACAACAAGAAAGTAGATTATCTGTAGCTGATAACAGCGGTGCAAAAGAGGTCCTCTGTATTAGAGTCCTTGGCGGTACAAAAAGGAGATACGCAAGTATTGGTGATAAAATCGTTGTCACTGTAAAAAGTGCGATGCCTGCCGGTGAAGTGAAAAAAGGAATCGTAAGCAAAGCTGTTATTGTAAGAACCAGAAAAGAGATCAGACGTGCCGATGGATCTTATATCAGATTTGACGATAATGCAGTGGTACTGCTGAACAATTTAGATGAAATGCGCGGTACTCGTATTTTTGGCCCTGTAGCCAGAGAATTGCGTGATAAATATATGAAGATCGTTTCGCTGGCACCTGAGGTGTTGTAATAATAAAGATTAACGAAATGCAAAAGAAGTTACATATCAAAAAAGGTGACATTGTAAAAGTCAATACCGGAGAGTACAAGGGACAGCAGGGAAGAGTGCTGGATATTGACAGAAAGAAGTCACGTGCCATTGTGGAAGGTGTAAATATGGTATCAAAGCATACCAAGCCCAGCGCAGATACTCCACAGGGTGGAATAATTAAGAAGGAAGCCGGAGTTCATATTTCAAATCTGAACCCAATAGATCCTACTTCAGGTGATGCGACCCGTATCGGCAGAAAGCTGAATGAAAAAAATAAATTAGTGAGATATTCAAAAAAATCAGGTGAGGAGATTAAGTAATGAAATACACACCTACCTTAAAAACAAAGTATAGCAAGGAGATTGTTCCTGCACTGATGGAGAAATTTTCTTATAAATCAGAGATGCAGGCTCCCAAGCTTCAGAAAATTGTGATCAACCAGGGTGTTGGTCAGGCTATTGCTGACAAAAAAATGATCGATGTTGCTCAGGAAGAGATGTCATTGATCGCCGGACAGAAAGCAGTTCAAACTATGTCTAGCAAAGATATTTCAAATTTCAAATTGAGAAAAGGAATGCCTATTGGAGTGAAAGTTACCCTGCGTCGTGAAAGGATGTATGAATTCCTGGAACGTCTGATCAATGTATCCATACCAAGGATTCGTGACTTCAACGGAATACAATCGAAACTCGATGGCCGTGGAAATTATACCATGGGTATCACCGAGCAGATTATCTTTCCTGAAATCGATATCGATAAGATCAGTAAGATTACAGGAATGGAGATAACATTCGTGACATCTGCTTCAACTGATGAAGAAGCATTTGCACTATTAAAAGAATTTGGTTTACCGTTTAAAAACGTAAAAAAATAAGACTATGGCCAAAGAATCAATGAAAGCCCGCGAGGTGAAGCGCCAGAAATTAGTTGAAAAGTACGCTGAGAAAAGAGCGAAACTAAAAGCTGAAGGTGATTATGTTGGATTGAGCCGTCTGCCAAGGAATTCAAACCCTATCAGAATGCACAATCGCTGTAAACTTACTGGTCGTCCAAAAGGATATATGCGCCAGTTTGGTGTCAGTAGAATTACTTTTAGAGAAATGGCATCATCAGGACTTATTCCGGGTGTGAAAAAAGCCAGTTGGTAATAGTTAATTACTTGAAGAATTTATAAAGAGACAGAAATGACAGATCCTATTGCAGATTATCTTACAAGAGTCAGGAATGCCGTAATGGCCAAGCATAAAATCGTAGAGATTCCTGCTTCAAACATCAAGAAAGATATGACACGTATCCTTTTTGAAAAAGGATATATTTTAAATTATAAGTTTGAAGACGAAGGACCACAGGGCAATATTAAAATTGCACTGAAATATCATCCTGAATCTAAACTGCCGGCGATTAAATCTCTTGAGAGAATTAGTAAACCCGGATTGCGTAAGTATGTTGATAAAACCAGCCTGCCCCGCGTTCTTAACGGACTTGGTGTGGCAATATTATCAACCTCACAGGGTGTAATGACTGATAAAGAAGCCCGAAAGCTGAATATCGGTGGTGAGGTATTATGTTTTGTATATTAATAAAGAGGAATTAGTACCATGTCAAGGATTGGAATATTACCAATAGCATTACCTGAAGGTGTAGACATCAACATTGATGACAATAACCTTGTAAGTGTAAAAGGCCCGAAAGGGGAATTATCGCAACAGGTTGATACTGCTATAAAGATAAAAGTAGAGAACCAGGAGATCGTGTTGGAACGTCCTGATGATGAGATCAGATCTAAAGCAATGCACGGACTTTATCGTTCGCTTGTGAATAATATGGTCATTGGTGTATCCGTGGGATATAAAATTCAGCAGGAACTGGTTGGTGTAGGTTACCGTGCAGAAGCTAAAGGTCAGCTCATTGAATTGAGTCTTGGTTTTTCGCACGACATTCACATTCAACTTCCGAATGAAGTGAAAGTGGAAACTAAAACTGAGCGTCGTAGCAATCCGGTTATCACCCTTACAAGTTGTGACAAGCAACTTATTGGTGAGGTGGCTGCTAAGATCAGATCACTTCGTCCACCAGAGCCTTATAAAGGTAAAGGGATCAAGTTTGTAGGTGAGCAGCTCAGAAGAAAAGCTGGTAAATCAGCAGCTGTTTAATTGAGAATAGAATAAGAAATATATAAGTAAACTGAACAGAAATGGCCTTAACAAAGCGTGAAAGAAGGAACCGTATCAAGCTAAGGATCAGAAGTAAAATGACTGGAACTTCTGAAATACCAAGAATGTCTGTTTTTAGAAGCAACAAGCAGATCTATGCACAAATTGTTGACGATAAAACAGGAAAGACAATTCTTGCAGCCTCATCTAAGGAGAAAGAAATTGCAGATCAAAAAGTAAATAAGATCGATCAGGCTAAATTGGTTGGAAAATCAATTGCCGGTAAAGCAAAAGACAAAGGAATCGAGACTGTTGTATTTGACAGGAGCGGATATTTATATCATGGCAGAGTTAAGAGTTTAGCTGATGCTGCCAGGGAAAATGGACTTAAATTTTAAGAAATACTATGTCAACAAGTATCAGGAAAGTAAAAACAAGTGATCTTGAGTTGAAAGACCGTTTGGTTAGTATTCAACGTGTTACCAAGGTGACCAAAGGTGGTAGAACATTCAGCTTTTCCGCAATTGTAATTGTTGGAAATGAAGATGGTATAGTGGGTCATGGACTGGGAAAAGCCAACGAAGTAACAACTGCGATCGCCAAAGGTGTTGAAGATGCCAAGAAGAACCTGATCAAGGTTCCGATAATAAATGGCACAATTCCTCATACACAGGAATCGAAATTTGGTGGAGCTACCGTTTTCCTGAAGCCTGCTTCCAGTGGAACAGGTGTCAAGGCAGGTGGTGCGATGCGTGCAGTACTTGAGAGTGTTGGAGTGAAAGACGTTCTTGCAAAGTCAAAAGGATCTTCGAATCCGCACAACCTTGTAAAAGCAACCTTCGTTGCACTTCTCGAACTCAGAGATGCTCATGCTGTCTCTCAGCAGAGAGGAATTTCAATGGATAGAGTATTTAACGGATAATAAAGAAATACAATGGGAAAAATTAAAGTTACCCAGACAAAGAGTAGAATCGGACAAACAGTTCGTCAGAAAAGAACCCTTGATGCATTAGGTCTTACAAGAATGCACAAGACTGTTGAAGTTGAGGGAACACCTCAGGTTATGGGCATGGTTAATAAAGTCCTTCACCTGGTGAATGTTGAAAAGGTAAAATAGTAATCACTATATAGATATTTAAAAATGGATTTGAGCAGATTAAAGCCCGCTAAAGGCTCGACAAAAGCGAAAAAACGGATTGGCCGGGGTCAGGGATCAGGACGTGGAGGTACATCTACACGTGGTCATAAAGGGCAAAAGTCAAGGTCAGGTTATTCTCGTAAAGTTGGATTCGAAGGTGGACAGATGCCATTGCAGCGTCGCGTTCCTAAATTTGGATTTACAAATATTAACCGAAAAGAATATAAGGGAATCAATCTTGACATTCTCGAAGCATTGGCTGAGAAAAAGAAACTGAAAGAAATTACATTGGAAACAATGATTGATTCTGGTTTGGTTCAAAAGAATAAATTGGTAAAAGTGCTTGGTGGTGGTGAACTGAAAAGCAAACTTAAAATTGAAGCACACGCATTTTCAAAATCTGCGGTAAAAGCCATTGAAGCACTAGAAGGCACAGCCGAAAAAATATAAACTTGATGAAGAAGTTTTTTGAAACTATAAGGAATATTTGGAAGATTGAGGATCTTAGAGCAAGAATCTTTTATACCCTTGGTATATTGTTGATCTATCGCCTTGGAACGCACGTAGTACTTCCGGGTATAGACCCTACACGTCTTTCAAGTCTTGCACAGCCAACAGGCGGAATCCTGGATATTATTAACCTGTTTACAGGTGGTGCATTTGCAAGAGCATCTATCTTCGGATTGGGAATTATGCCGTATATATCCGCATCAATTGTTATACAGTTGATGGGTATTGCTGTTCCATATTTCCAAAAATTGCAACGTGAAGGTGAAAGTGGAAGAAGAAAGATCAACCAGATAACAAGATATCTGACTGTTGGTATTCTGCTTCTTCAGGCACCTACATATATTGCCAGTTTGTCATATCAACTCCCGGGAGATGCTTTCTCTGGGAGCTTCTCGAAACTTGGAGCTGTAGTAATCCTTACTGCCGGAACAATGTTTATCATGTGGTTGGGTGAACGTATCACTGATAAAGGAATTGGAAACGGTATTTCACTGATCATCATGATCGGTATTATCGCCAGACTGCCGCAGTCATTGGGACTGGAGTTTATGTCACGTCTGGAACAAGAAGGTGGCGGACTTGTGGCTTTCCTCGTGGAAATACTCATCATGTTTGTGGTCTTTATGCTAACAATACTACTGGTACAGGGTACAAGACGAATCCCGGTACAATATGCAAAACGTATTGTTGGAAATAAGCAATACGGTGGTGTAAGACAATATATTCCATTGAAAGTGAATGCAGCAGGTGTAATGCCAATTATCTTTGCCCAGGCATTGATGTTTATTCCGATTACGATAGCGGGATTTGCTTCAACCGATAGTGCAACCGGTATTGCAGCAACTTTTTCAAATATTACTGGCTTCTGGTATAACTTTACCAATGCCATGTTGATTATACTATTTACCTATTTTTATACAGCAGTAACTGTGAATCCAACGCAGATGGCGGAAGACATGAAGAAGAATGGTGGATTCATACCAGGTGTTAAACCGGGAAGAAAAACTGCAGAATTTCTTGATACTATCATGTCACGGATCACCCTTCCGGGTTCAGTATTCCTGGCAATGGTAGCTATTATGCCTGCTTTTGCAATGATTGCGGGTGTGAACAGAGGTTTTGCCCAGTTCTTTGGAGGAACGTCATTGTTGATTATGGTAGGTGTTATTCTTGATACGCTTCAGCAGGTTGAAAGTCACTTGTTGATGCGTCATTATGATGGATTGATGAAAACAGGAAAAATCAAAGGTCGCGCCGGTGGTGCATCTATGATGTAATTCTGACAATAGTTCTTTGATGATATATTTAAAGACAGCGGAGGAGATAGAGCTGATGCGGGCGAGTAACCTGCTGGTATCTACAACACTTGCTGAGTTGGCAAAGCATATAAGGCCCGGTATAACAACCGGAAAACTTGATGAGATTGCAGAAGAGTTTATCAGGGATCACGATGCGGTACCTGGTTTCAAAGGATACAGCGATTATCCCAAAACACTCTGTACTTCAGTCAACGAACAAGTAGTACATGGGATACCCTCAGAGAAAATCGTGTTGAAAGAGGGGGATATTATTTCAGTAGATTGTGGGGTGATAAAGAATGAGTTCTACGGAGATACAGCCTTCAGTTTTGAAGTGGGAGAAGTTTCGGAGGAAATGAAGCAACTTCTGAAGGTTACACGAGAAAGTCTTTATAAAGGAATTGAAAAGGCTGTCGAAGGACAGCGAGTTGGAGATATAGGATACGCAGTGCAGAAGCATGCTGAAAGTTTTGGATATTCGGTTGTGAGAGAGATGGTAGGCCACGGATTAGGTCGAAGATTACATGAAGAACCGGAAGTGCCAAACTACGGCAGAAGAGGAACAGGAGCGAAATTGAAGAAGGGATTGGTTATCTGTATTGAGCCGATGATTAACATGGGAAGAAGACAGATTAGCCAGGGAGCTGATGGATGGACCATTAGCACAGCTGATAAGAAACCATCAGCACATTTTGAACTTGCAATTGCAATCGACAAGGGGAAAGCAGATATTTTG
The DNA here is from genome assembly GCA_030589895.1 of Bacteroidales bacterium. GTDB lineage: Bacteria > Bacteroidota > Bacteroidia > Bacteroidales > JAUUZQ01. The sequence continues at coordinate 18,400 of JAUUZQ010000028.1, read as the reverse complement.
TCTACCTTTTCTTTTATCGATGAAATATTAAATAAGAGTCAATAAAATGGCAAAACAACCTTCAATTGAACAAGACGGTGTAATAACCGAATCACTATCGAATGCGATGTTCAGGGTAGAGCTGGAGAACGGACATGTTATTACTGCACATATCTCTGGAAAAATGAGGATGCACTATATAAAATTGCTTCCTGGTGATAAAGTGAAAGTTGAAATGTCACCATATGATTTGACAAAAGGTAGAATATCATATAGATATAAATAAAAAGACATGAACCGAATCCCATAGGGAGGAGAGCATAGCGGCTCCATGAGATTCAAATTTTGATAAAAATTTTAAAGGAATGAAAGTTAAAGCATCAGTAAAAAAGCGTAGCGCGGATTGTAAGATCGTCCGCAGGAAAGGTCGCTTGTACGTTATTAACAAGAAAAATCCCAAGTTCAAACAACGTCAGGGATAATATCTTTGAAGAAATAATTAATAAAAGAATATGGCTAGAATAGTTGGCGTAGATTTGCCTAAGAACAAAAGAGGTGAGATAGGATTAACTTATATTTTAGGAGTTGGTCGTAGCTCAGCGCAGAGAATTCTCGATGAAGCTGGTATTGATCGGAACATTAAAGTACAAGACTGGAATGACGATCAGATCAATTCAATCCGTACGATCATAAATGAGTCTTACAAGGTTGAAGGAGAATTGAGATCAAGCGTTCAGATGAACATTAAGCGACTAATGGATATTGGTAGTTACAGAGGTATACGTCACCGTATCGGACTTCCAACCAGGGGACAGAGTACGAAGAATAATGCCCGTACCAGAAAAGGAAGAAAGAAGACTGTAGCGAATAAAAAGAAAGCAACTAAATAAGAGTATAGGTTATGGCTAAGAAGACAGGATCGTCAAAGAAGCGCACCGTTAAGGTTGAACCAATTGGTGAAGCACATATTCACGCTTCATTCAACAACATTATTATCTCTCTGACAAATGCTCAGGGACAAGTTATCTCATGGGGATCAGCCGGTAAACAGGGTTTTCGGGGATCAAAGAAAAATACACCCTATGCTGCACAGATGGCAGCTACTGATTGTGCAAAAGTTGCATTTGATCTGGGACTGAGGAAGGTGAAAGTATATGTGAAAGGCCCGGGATCAGGCAGGGAATCAGCAATTCGTACCATTCATGGTGCAGGGATTGAAGTAACTGAAATTATCGATGTTACACCAATGCCACACAATGGTTGCAGACCCGCAAAAAGAAGAAGAGTTTAAAACATTGATCATTACAAAAAATAGTTAGATGGCTAGATATACAGGACCAAAATCAAAAATTGCCAGAAAATTTGGGGAACCAATCTTCGGTACTGATAAAGCTTTTGAAAAAAAGAACTATCCTCCCGGAGCTCATGGAGCAAATAAGAGAAGACGCAAAGCATCTGAATACGGAATTCAGCTTAAAGAAAAGCAGAAGGTTAAATATACTTATGGAATGCTGGAGAAGCAATTTCGTAATCTGTTTGAAAAAGCTTCCAGAAGTAAAGGTGTTACCGGTGAAGTATTACTTCAACTGCTTGAGTCTCGCCTCGACAATGTTGTGTATCGACTGGGTATCTCTCCAACAAGAGATGGAGCACGCCAACTGGTTAGCCACCGCCACATCACTGTGAACGGTAATGTTGTAAATATACCTTCTTATTCACTCAATCCGGGCGACCTGGTTGGAGTAAGAGAGAAGTCTAAGTCACTAATAGTTATTACAGATTCCCTAGAAAGCAATCGTGCTGGAGCATCCAGCTGGATTGAATGGGACGGAGCAGAAATGACAGGTAAATTTCTTAACCGCCCTGAACGTGAAGAGATTCCTGAAAATATTAAGGAACAATTGATCGTCGAATTATATTCTAAATAAAATAATTTCTTGTTTAATTATGGCCATATTAGCATTTCAGAAACCAGATAAGGTTATCATGCTTGATGCCGACGATAAGCACGGCAAATTTGAGTTCAGACCTTTAGAACAAGGATACGGTATTACCATCGGAAACGCTCTGAGAAGAATACTGTTAGCCTCACTCGAAGGGTATGCAATCACTACCGTGAAAATCGAAGGTGTTGAACATGAATTCTCAACTGTTACAGGAGTAATAGAGGATTTAACTGATATTATCCTGAATTTGAAGCAGATACGCTTCAAACAACAAATAGAAGATGTCAACGAGGAAAAAGTCGTTGTTACCATCTCGGGTCAGGAAGAACTCACAGCAGGTGACTTTAGCAGGTTCCTCAATGGATTCAAAGTACTGAACCCTGAACTCGTAATCTGTAGTATGGAACCTGATGTTAAGCTGCAAATGGAGCTTACCATCAATAAAGGTCGCGGTTATGTACCGGCAGATGAAAATAAACCAGCTGAAGCTGAGTTTGGTCTTATTGCTATCGATTCAATCTTCACACCAATAAAAAATGTGAAGTATGATATTGAAAACTACAGGGTAGAGCAAAAGACTGACTATGAGAAGTTGATCATTGATATTGAAACAGATGGTTCAGTTCATCCAAAAGATGCATTGAAAGAAGCTGCAAAAATTCTTATTTATCATTTCATGCTGTTCTCAGATGAGAAAATAACTCTCGATACTGATGATAATTTTGCAAATGAAGAATTTGACGAAGAGGTTCTGCATATGCGCCAGATGCTGAAAGCTAAACTTGTTGATCTTGATCTTTCAGTCCGTGCATTGAATTGTTTAAAAGCAGCGGAAGTTGAAACATTGGGAGATCTCGTGAAATTTAATAAGAATGATCTGCTGAAATTTAGAAATTTTGGTAAGAAATCACTGACAGAACTGGAAGAACTCCTGACTTCAATGAACCTTAGTTTTGGTCTGGATACCAGTAAATACAAACTTGACAAGGATTAAAAGAGATGAGACATAAGAAGAATTTCAATCATTTAGGTAGAAAACGTGGACACAGGAAAGCGATGTTGTCAAATATGGCATCCTCATTGATTATCCATAAAAGGATAAAAACCACAACAGCCAAGGCGAAAGCTTTGAGAGTGTATATTGAACCACTGATTACAAGATCTAAAGAGGATACAACACATTCCCGACGGGTAGCATTTCGTTACCTTCAGGATAAAGAAGCTACCAATGAGCTTTTCCGTGATGTTGCAGCAAAAGTTGGAGAACGTCCGGGTGGATATACCAGGATCATTAAGCTTGGTGCCAGGTTGGGAGATGCAGCTGAAATGTGTATCATCGAACTGGTTGATTATAACGAAAACATGTTGGCTGATAAAGCAGATGCTGCTAAGTCAAGCAGGAGAAGAAGAGGCGGGAAGAAAAAAGCAGATACTGATGCTACCGTAGCTACTGAAGTTGCTGAAACAGAAGAAACAGAAACTACAGCTACAGAAACTGAAGTTGCTGAAGCAGAAGTTGTTGAAGATACTGAAGCAGAAGCGGAAGTGGTAGCTGAAGAGACTGTTGAAGCGAAAGAGGAAGCAGTAGCGGAGGATAAGGACAAGGATGCGCCGACAGACGATGCTGAAGAGAAGAAAGCAGAGTAGAAAAAATAGCTGACGAATTTTATTTTTTAAAAGGGATGAAGTAATTTTAACTGCTTGATCCCTTTTTTAGTATATGCCTGATCCCTACTTTTAAGTAGGAGAATAAACCCGGGATATGCGCATGAGCCTGGCTTTTAAGCGGGGGATACTAAGGGACAAAATCCCAACTCTCTGGAAAAATCTTTTATCACAAAAATATTAAATACATAAAACACTTTATTATGGGACAAATTGTAGATGTTCATGCTAGAGAAATTCTCGACTCACGGGGAAATCCAACTATTGAAGTAGAAGTTACACTGGCCAGTGGATTTATTGGCAGGGCAGGAGTGCCTTCAGGAGCTTCAACCGGTGAAAATGAAGCACTTGAATTAAGAGATGGTGACAAAAACCGTTATCTTGGAAAAGGTGTTCTTAAGGCAGTTGACAATGTTAACAAGCTTATCGGACCTGAACTTGTGGGAATGGATGCACTGGAGCAGGTTGCTATCGACCTCAGGATGATTGAACTGGATGGAACAAAAACCAAAAGTAAGCTGGGTGCAAATGCTATGTTAGGTGTTTCACTTGCTGTTGCCAAGGCTGCTTCACAATACCATGATATGCCTCTTTACAGGTATATTGGCGGAACCAACGCAAGACATCTTCCCGTTCCAATGATGAATATCATCAATGGTGGATCACACTCAGATGCTCCTATCGCATTTCAGGAATTTATGATCCGTCCTATCGGAGCAGTAAGTTTCCGCGAAGGACTTAGAATGGGAGCTGAAGTTTTCCATGCATTGAAAAGCGTACTTAAAGCACGCGGTCTGAGTACTGCAGTTGGTGATGAAGGTGGATTTGCACCAAAGCTTGATGGGACTGAAGATGCTCTGGAGAGTATTCTTACAGCTGTAAAAAATGCCGGTTATGTGCCGGGCAAAGACATTACTATCGCCCTCGACTGTGCTGCATCAGAATTCTACAAAGATGGTATATATGACTATAGCAAGTTTGAAGGTGAAGGTGGAGCGAAAAGAAACCGTGAAGAGCAAGCAGCTTATCTTGATGAACTGGCTACTAAATATCCAATCGACTCAATTGAAGATGGTATGGATGAACTTGATTGGGATGGCTGGGTAATTCATACTAAGCTTACAGGAGATAAGATTCAACTTGTTGGAGATGATCTCTTTGTGACGAATGTAGAGTACCTGAGCAAAGGAATTGAACTGAAATGTGCAAATTCCATTCTGATCAAGGTAAACCAGATCGGTACACTTACAGAAACACTCAATGCAATTGAGATGGCACACAGAGCTGGATATACAAGCGTAACTTCTCACCGTTCAGGTGAAACCGAAGATGCTACTATAGCTGATATCTCGGTTGCCACTAACGCAGGTCAGATCAAGACTGGTTCACTTAGCCGTTCCGACAGGATCGCAAAATACAATCAACTTCTCAGAATTGAAGAGGAGCTGGGAGATATGGCTATCTACGGATATTAGTATCCGGAATGTTATTTTGAAACCCCTTGCATTTTAATGTGAGGGGTTTTTTAGTGGAGACTTAACTCCGGAGGAGTAACATATCTATAAAAGAACAAAATCACCCCTCTGGCTCCGGAGGAGTCATATATCTATATGTGAAATATATCACTTTTTCTCCTGAAAGCTCAAAAAACTTCAGAAATAGCTTGGCTAATCCTTATCCACCTATTGATATACTTCAATATATGTGTTATATTGTAGATTCCACTAACAGGCAAATAATTGTAACGAAATAACTAAATATTATGTCAATTTTAAAACAAAAACTACAAGAGAAAATTGAACTTGCAAGACCGCGAGTTACAAAATTAGTAAAGGAGTATGGAGATGTAGTAATCGACCAAACAACAGTAGGTCAGGTAATTGGAGGAATGAGAGGAATGAAGAGCCTGATAACGGATATCTCTTATTTGGATCCGGAAGAGGGAATAAGATACAGAGGCTTAACCTTACCCGAAGTTTTTGAGCAACTTCCTAAACCATCAGGTGCTGATATGCCATATGTTGAAGGATTATTTCACCTCTTGCTTACAGGAGATGTTCCTACAAAGATTGAGGTCGAAGAACTTGCTGATGATTTTAGGAGGAGAAGAATTCTCCCTAAATATGTATATGAAGTTATTGATGCTTTTCCATCATTCTCACATCCAATGGCTATTTTTTCAACTGCCATTCTTACCATGCACAGGGAATCATGCTTTGCAAGAAAGCATAATGAAGGTCTAAGCAAGAATGATTATTGGGAGCCAATGTATGAAGATACCCTGAATATGCTCGCGAAGCTTCCGGAAATTGCTTCTTATATACATGCAAAATTATACCGTGATGGTAACCGTATTATGTCGAATCCAAATTTGGACATGGCCGGGAACTTTGCACACATGATGGGAATTGACAAACCTTATGATGATGTGTCCAGGATGTATTTTATTATTCATGCTGATCATGAGAGCGGAAACGTCAGCGCACACACAGGTCACCTGGTTGCCAGTGCACTATCTGATGTTTATCTTTCAACTTCTGCTATGGTGAATGGCCTCGCAGGACCTCTGCATGGATTGGCAAATCAGGAAGTGCTGAGATGGATGCAGGATCTTTCAGAAAAAATGGATGGCAAAGTGCCTAACAAAGAGGAGATGTCGAAGTTTGTCTGGGATACTCTCAACTCAGGTCATGTTATACCTGGTTATGGTCATGCTGTACTCAGAAAGACTGATCCAAGGTATTCAATCCAGAGAGAATTCTGTCTGGAAAATATGAAAGACGATGTACTCTTTAAATATACAGATATGCTATATCAGGTTGTTCCTGATATCTTGCGCGAACATGGTAAGGCAAAGAACCCATGGCCAAACGTAGATGCACAGTCCGGAATTATTCAGTGGCACTATGGAGTTACAGATTATGATTTCTATACTGTTCTTTTTGCAATTGGAAGAGCCGTTGGCGTAACTGCTAATTTAATTTGGGATCGTGCATTGGGTTATCCTCTTGAGCGGCCGAAATCAATTACAACTGATATGCTTGAGAAAATGGCCAAGGCAGGAAAGAAGTAGCAATCTTATTGTAGATATATTAAAAACCGGGGTTATTGCCCCGGTTTTTTTATGAACAATAATTTGCATTCATCACCTTAAGAGGTATATTTGTCATAGAAAATAGGATGTTCATCCAAAATATACTATTTAACTTGAGGTCCAGCTATACATACAGATTGCTCTCAATCTTTGTCTTCACTATTACTCCGGTAAGTCTGAAGGCTGATTTCAATGGTCTATCGTCGGATAGCAGGATTAACAGCTTTGTCTATATTGCTTTTTTGCTTCTCTCAATTCTTAACCTGTTCATTTATAGGTACAGGACTCAATCGCTTCGCAACAGTAATAAGCTGTTGCGTGAAAGGGAGGTGACGGCAAGAGAAGTTTTGAGACAGAGAAATCTACTGAGTAGCAGAAATAAAAGCATTGAGGATAGTCTCAAATATGCCCAGGGTATTCAGGAAGCAATGTTAATCAAGCCTTCTGAAATACATAAGATGTTTCCGGATTCATTTATACTTCAGAAACCAAAGGAGATAGTAAGTGGAGATTTTTACTGGGGGAAGAAAATTGGCGATAAAATATTTCTTGCAGCTGTAGATTGCACGGGTCATGGTGTGCCCGGAGCGTTTATGTCACTTATCGGACTGGAGCTGTTCAGACAGATAATTACCGTAAAAAAAATTTATACCCCTTCCCTGGTACTGGATGAGATGAACCTTAGCTTTGATGCAATATTTGATAATTATGGAGATATCTCCCAGAAGGATGGAATGGATCTAACGCTTTGTGTTATAAATACAAATAGTAATATACTTGAGTTTTCAGGTGCATTTAATCCTCTTTATATCGTCAGAGACAGGGAGATTATTGAGATCAAAGGAGACAAAACTATGGTGGGCCCCTATATTGGATTTGAGCGAAAGAATTTTACCAATCATGAGATTCAACTTGAACCTGAGGATAAAATATATATGTTCTCAGATGGCTATGCTGATCAGTTTGGCGGACCGGAGGGAAAGAAATTCAAATACCGGCGCTTCAGGCATCTGCTGCTTTCTCTTTGTGACCAGCCACTTAGCATGCAAAAAGAAATTCTTGAGAATAGTTTAAATGACTGGAAAGGGAACTTAGAGCAAGTAGATGATATCCTCGTTATTGGTATTGTGCCTTACCACCATCCTTTGTCTTCCAAAGCTTTAGCGAAGGAGGATCACTACTCTAAATCCAATAATCTCATGATCTTATCGACAACATCATCCACCTGAAATGGTTTGCTTACATAATCATCCACTCCGGCTGCAAGACAATTGTCACGATCGCCAGTCAGCGCATTGGCTGTAATTGCCAAAATAGGGACGCGCTCGTCACTGGTGGACTCAATCTCTCTTATTTTTTTTGTGGCAATTATCCCATCCATCACAGGCATTTGAATGTCCATAAGGATAATATCATATTTTTTTGTCCCAAACATATCAAGGGCTTCTTTTCCATTGTTGGCAACATCAATCTGCTTTACCCTTTTATTCAAGCTTAACAGGACAATCTTTTGATTAATTGCATTGTCCTCCACCAATAGCATGCTGATCTGACTTAAAGATTTTTGCTTTCCCTTTGCTACCTCAGTTTTTATTTTATCAGTCTTATCCGGAGCCTCAGTTTTCCTGGTTGAATCCTTGTTGATATCAAGGAAGAAATAGAGCTTGGCCCCAAGCTCATCAAAAGAGTATTCAAGTCTGCTTGCAGTTAAAGTGAGCAGATGATTTGCATTTGCAAGTTTTGAAGAACGCTGCTCAGTTTTATTGTGAATATTATTCAGTACTTTTTTAAGTCCCGGTTTATTTTCAACATCAAACTTCAGAGAAAATTTCAGTCCATATAAATTCTGACTCTCGTAGTCAATCAGGATGGAGAGCAACAAAGGATCATCAGTAAGCTGGTATTCATTCAAGCCTTTAATCAGGTTGATAAGTATTGAGCGCAGCAGACTGGGATCACCAATTATATTGTAATCCAATGCTTCTGTACCTTCAATAATTACATCGATATTAAATTTATCATCTGAATAAAGAATAGATATCGTCCTCTCTAATGCTTCTGATAAGCTAAAACTAAGAATACTTTGCTTAAAATCGATGATGGCAGGAGTAGTAATTTCTACCAGATCATTTACATCATTTATCAAATCAAACGTAGACGTCTTCAGCGTATCGAGTAAGTCCTTCTGTGCACTACTCATTCTGGAATCATGAACAAGATTGTTAATCAGCGTTATGTTACTAAGTGATGTTCTTAGCTTATGGGAGAGCTTGCTGATAAATTCATCCTTTTGCTTGATCTCTGATTCATAATATTCAGCAATCCTTGTTTGTTTACGAATGAGACTTGATTGTGATTTTTCAATTAAATATGAAGCCACAATCATGGTTCCATAAATAAGAAGAAAAATGGCAAGGCTTATAGGCAGAAGAGGTTCAAATGTATCTGTAACCGGAACAAAATTCAGTATTAATATCACAAGTCCTAAGCCACTTGATATCCATAAACTCCGATGAACCTGAATTGTAGAAGCGGCAATCGGAAAGAGAAGCAAAAAAGCAAGCATAATATTTGATGATAGTTCGGGAACTAAGAGATAACACAGAACTATCATTATTCCCGATAGAGAAATAGTTGCCATTCCATTAATTTTCAGAAACCTGTAAGGAGGAATGAGCAAATACAAGAGAATAAATAATCCAATTGCAGTCAGGTTGATTATTAACAGATTTTGAATGCCTAATATGGACGTAAGAATAACAGATATAAACAAAACAAATAACACCGCCAGATAGAAGGCATTCAAAGCCTTAATTCGGTTAATTATTGCTACATCTGTTTTCTCAGATACGCCAAAAGACAATACACGGTGAATGAATTCCATATTATTCTGTATTGCTGAACACTGAGGTGTTCCCTTTTTTCTTCACTCAAATATAGTTATTAATGCTTGAAATAAAAGGAAAAATGAAAAAGTGAATCAAAGCATCCCTGATCCCATCCCCCCCCGTGATATAAATTACCCCGAACCACAAATTATTAAATCAGAGAATTTTTTTATATTCAATTCGTTTTATAAAAGGAAGTTAATACATTTACTAAAAATAGATTTGTTCTGAACAATGAGAACAATTGTAACATACCTTATAATACTGCTTCATTCCCTGAATGTGTTTGCTCAGGATACTCCTGAGGGAATGGTCAGGTATTCCCCGGATTTTGAATTCCAGGAAGGAATTTATGCTAATTTCAATATGGTGAAGCAAAATATCCCCATTCCTAAATCGAGGCTTGTAACTGATATTGGAATGCATGACCGTGAATTTTATAAAAAGCTTACTGAAAGCAAGCGAATTATATTCTACGATGAAAATGGAGTGCAGCAGGAATTAAAGAGTTCAAATATTTGGGGCTACGGAAGGAACGGCGTTCTATATGTTAATCTTGGAAATGGATTTCACAGGATCAGTTTTGTTGGAAGTATTTGTCATTTTGTAGCAACAATAACTACCTATAATCAAGGGTATTATGACCCCTATTATTCCAGTAGTTACAGTAACCGTTATTACAGATCGCCTTCCAATAATACTGCATCAACAGAACTGCGACAGTACCTTATAGATTTTGATACCGGTAAAATGTATGACTTTGAAGTTTCATCTGTGGAGATAATCCTGATGAAAGATCCGGTTCTGTATGATGAATATGCCTCCTTAAAAAGAAAAAAGAAGAAACAGTTCAAGTTCGTTTATATTAGAAAATATAATGAATCGCATCCGCTCTATTTCCCGACCCGCTAAATTTTCGTAATTTTGAAAATCAATTTTAGACATATGAAAAAATTACTAATTCTTCTCGTTATTTTAATTCCATTTAGTGCATTGCAAGCCCAGAGAGAGTACCTGCCAACAGCAGAAGACCTTGAGATTTTTGCAAGTACCAAAACCTACGTAGTTCTGGAGGACAATCCCATTTCAGAATATAATTTCGAAATCACTGATGCAGTAAATAAATATTGGGATATTACGGAATATGAGTTTATTAAATTTTCTGAGTTCAAAGAAAAATCTCTCGACAAAACCAGCTCCTTTCTTTACCTGGCTATCGTGAGTTTTGAAAAGGATAAGTCTCTAACCAGGTATAACTTTCTTTGTCTTTCCCTTGGTGGCGATTATCCTACCCTGGGTGAAATGAAGGATGTTGTAAATATTCCGGTTAGCTTTTATGGTGTAGACGAAGAGAACTATGCATACAAACTTGGAACATTGGTCAATTTTATGCAGAAACACGTGAAACTTATCATGGAAGATCCCGACATGGTTTCTCAAAACGTTTTTAAGCATTACAATGATAACATGGCTGATATTCAGAATAAAACACTTTACCTGGTGAAGGATGAGCTTGAAAAAAGCATCAGGACCGAAAAAGCCATAAAGGAGGTCTATCCCTATAGATTTAAGTTTGTTACAAGGGAGGAGATCAAGGAGGCCATCATGAATAAAGAGGAGGATATCGTATTTCTTCACAAAGTGGGTCCTGAAGGAGTGAGGTTATCGGCCAGAGTATATAAAATGTTGATAGGTGCCGGTGATGGTCATTTCTACTATTTCGATTTTCATAAAGTAAATGCCAAAAAACCAGATGCTTTGCTCTTATCAGATTTAAAAAAGCTGGGGAAAGCGAAAAAGAAAAAAACTCAATAAACTGTAAATTTTCATGGCTATACAGAAACCCTCTATTCCAAAAGGTACCCGCGATTTTTCTCCAAAAGAGATGGAAGGAAGAAATTTTATCTTCGACATTATTCGGAATGTGTTTAAGAAGTACGGCTTTCTTCCCATTGAAACCCCTGCCATGGAGAACCTCTCAACATTGATGGGGAAATATGGTGAAGAGGGAGATAAATTGCTTTTTAAAATCCTTAATTCGGGAAATTACCTGGCTAAACTAAATACTTCGGGAATTTCTGAAATGCCATTGGGATCAGTGACGCAGCAGATAGCCAAGCGTGGTTTGCGATACGATCTCACCGTTCCTTTTGCCAGATTTGTGGTTCAGCACAGAAACGAAATAAATTTCCCGTTTAAAAGATACCAGATTCAACCTGTCTGGCGAGCCGACAATCCTCAAAAAGGTCGTTATCGTGAATTTTTTCAATGCGATGCGGACATGATCGGAAGTAATTCCCTGATCAATGAATTTGAGTTGATTAAAGTTATTGATGAGGTTTTTGAAGATTTTTCTCTGCCGGTAATTATTAAAATTAACAATCGAAAAGTGTTGGCCGGGATTTCTGAAATAATTGGAGAGAGTGAAAAAATCGTTGATATCACTGTTGCCATCGATAAACTTGATAAAATTGGTATTAAAAGGGTATTGGAAGAGCTCAGTGCAAAAGGGATTTCAGATCAATCAATTAAGATGCTCCAGCCGGTATTTGAAATGAAGGGCAACAATGATGAGAAACTCAAATTTCTGGAAGATTATCTGTCTGGATCAGAAATTGGAATGGAGGGAGTCTCAGAGCTGAGAAAGGTATTCAGCCTGATCTCAATCGACCCGATCGCATCCGAACTGGAACTTGATATTACGCTGGCCAGGGGACTGAACTATTACACGGGTGCAATTATTGAAGTAAAGGCGAAAGATGTTTCTATTGGAAGCCTTTGTGGAGGAGGAAGATACGATGACCTGACAGGTATATTTGGATTGCCTGATGTGTCTGGTGTAGGGATTAGTTTTGGAGCAGACAGAATATATGATGTGCTTCTTCAGACAGATAAATTTCCTGATGATGAAAAGCAACACACACAGGTATTGTTTGTAAACTTTGGTGACCGTGAAGTAAATTATATTCTGCCCTTATTGGGAAAGTTGAGAAAAGAGGGAATTAATTCAGAATTGTACCCCGACAGTGTGAAGATGAAGAAGCAAATGGGATATGCCGATAATTCCAATATCCCTTATGTTGCAATCATTGGGGAACATGAAATTCAAATTAGTGAAATCACACTGAAAAATATGAAAAGCGGTGATCAACAAACTGTTTCATTTGAAGAGATGCTTGCCCTGCTGAAAGGATAATTTGAATTCTGTACTATGAAAAATATACACCATATTAGCAGCAAGGTAATAGACTGGAAGATTATCGACCGGATCTTACAAAACAATTCGCAATTGGGACTGTCCGGGGAGAGCGAAGCAAAAATTCAACTATGTCGTGACTATCTGGACAAACGGATGGAGGAAGCTGATGATTCATTGTACGGAATCAATACAGGTTTTGGATCATTGTGCAATGAAGTGATATCGACTTCAGACCTTGGTCTGCTTCAGAAAAACCTGGTTATGTCACATGCATGCGGTGTGGGAGATATGATTCCCCGGGAGATCATTAAGCTCATGCTGCTTCTGAAAATACAATCTTTGTCTTATGGAAATTCAGGCGTACAGGTTCTTACCGTACAGCGACTAATAGATTTTTACAATAATGATATTATCCCTGTAATTTACCAATATGGTTCTTTGGGTGCCTCAGGAGATCTTGCTCCTCTGGCACACATGAGTTTACCCTTACTGGGCATGGGAGAGGTAACAATGGATGGAAAAGTTGTTGCTTCCGGGGAAATGCTGAAAAAGTTTAATTGGAAGCCTATTCAGTTGCAGTCCAAGGAGGGTCTTGCACTTTTAAATGGGACACAGTTCATGAGTGCATACGGTGTTCATCTCTGTCTTCGGGTATTTAAATTATCTCGCTTAGCTGATATAATCAGTGCACTTTCACTGGATGCTTTCGATGGACGGATTGAGCCCTTTCATGATTTGATTCAACAGATCAGACCTCATAAGGGACAAATTCAAACAGCATCCAGGATGCGCTGGTTGCTAAAGGGGAGTGAGTTGATTGCCCGTGAGAAGGCACACGTACAGGATCCATACTCATTTAGATGTATACCGCAGGTTCATGGTGCCTCAAAAGATTCAATCAATTATGTAGCCTATGTTTTTCAGAATGAAATAAATTCTGTTACAGATAATCCAACTATTTTTCCTGAAGAGAATCTGATAATTTCAGCCGGCAACTTTCACGGACAGCCACTGGCACTTGCATTTGACAATCTTGCCATTGCCCTGGCTGAATTAGGGAATATCTCAGAAAGAAGAACCTACCAGTTATTGTCGGGCGATCGCAATCTTCCGCACTTCCTGGTGGCTAATCCCGGATTGAATTCAGGATTTATGATCCCTCAGTATACAGCAGCTTCAATGGTTAGTCATAACAAACAGTTATGTACACCTTCTTCAGTCGATTCGATCGAATCTTCGCAGGGTCAGGAGGACCATGTAAGCATGGGTGCAAATTCAGCTGTAAAAGCATACAAGGTCATGGAGAATCTGGAAAGAATCCTGGCTATAGAATTGTACAATGCTGCACAGGCACTCGATTTTAGAAGACCTCTAAAATCATCGCCCTATCTTGAATCTTTCTTTAAGGAGTATCGCAAAAGAGTCTCCTTTATAAAAAATGACAAGATCATGTACACGGATATCAATGATACGGTAGAATTTTTAAGGGATGTTGTATTAACCGATGAACTGGACCAGGTACTTCTGTAGCCTGTATTATTAACTACGTTGAGCCCTATGGGTTCAAGTTAGTTGTTTTCGATAAATTTTGCTAGCGACCTCCGGTACCTCTGAAGCGACCTTGTCCGCCTGGTTTGCCTTCGCCACCATAACTACCGCTAAATTTCCTCAATATATACAGCCTGAATTCTCTCTCCAGGGAGTACATAAGCATGGTTTTCTTTTTCCCGATGATCTCCACGAATTTTTTGTGATATTTAAGATCCAGATCAACTCGCTTTTTCTGTAATGAAATAAAATTTTCAATTGTCTCATCTGTCTCTTCATCAGATAAAAACTGAGAGTTGCTACTATAGTAGGTAAGTAAATTTCTTTCGTCTTCATTGATTTTCATCCTGCGGTTATTCAGGTTTTGATAAAGTGGCCAGAACAACTCTCCTTCTTCTGCACTAAGTTCCAGTTTCTCATTAAAGAATTTTATTTTTTCATCTTTGAATCTTTCCATCTGCTGATCTCTCTGACCATATAATTGAGTAAATGCAGAAATGAATAGCGTTACAATTAAGAGGGCACCAATTCTTTTATTTTGACGTTTCATTGTGTCTTCTTTAGTTTTCAATTAGTAACATATCCAGGTTTACTTCATTACTGGCGAGATAGATCATGGCGTCTTCTTCCCATTCAGAATAAGAATCTTCTTCCCCGATCTCGCTATATGCAAAGGTTTCCTGAAAAACCAATTCATCCAATGTTATCCCTGTTTTATCCATTAAGGCCATATCATAGTAATCATAGTTCTGGTTCTCTCCAAAAATTAATTGAAGAGTAGTGAAACTGATCAGTGCAAATCCGAGAATTGCAGCAGCGAGAGCAAGATGTGGTTTAACACTTTGCCATATAGATTTTGAAGGGATATAAGCTATCTCTTCTTCCATCTTTATTCTTTCCTGTAGCCTGGAAGAAAAATTACTGAAGTAGTTGTCTGGAACCGAAAAAGGGTTCCCCGACGATTTATCAGCCAGCTTATTTCTATTGATATTTTTGTTATTCATTCTTCTGAATATTCTGTTAGTTAGACATATAAATATATAAAAGGTTTAATCTATTTTCATGAAGATCTCAATTTTTTTTACGGCGTGATGATATGAAGCTTTCAATGCTCCGACAGAGGTTCCCAATATATCTGAGATCTCATTATATTTCATATCATCATAATATTTCATATTGAAAACCAATCTCTGTTTTTCAGGCAGTGTTAAAATGGCCTTTTGCAGTTTTATTTCCGTTTCGTCTCCATCAAAATAACTATCCGAAGTAAGATTATCAGACTGCGTTTGTATATATTCATCAATACTGGTATGGTTTAGAAATTTCTTCTTCTGTTTTAAAACTGTTAGTGACTCATTGGTCGCAATTCTGTAGAGCCATGTGTATAAACCTGAGTCTGCCCTGAATTCAGCCAGACTTTTCCATACCTTGATAAAGGTGTTTTGCATAGCATCATCGGCATCTTCATGATTGATTACGATTTTCCGGCAATGCCAATATAGCCGCTCCTGGTATTTACTCACCAGTCCGCTAAAAGCAGCCTCCCGCTTTTCAGGATCCTTGAAATTCTGAATGATCTGCCCGTCTGTTATCACTGACATATAATCGAAATCTTTGCTGTTAGACGGTCGTAAATTAATAAAGTTTAATCTTTTACTTAAAATTAATTGTCTGAATTCGTCCTGATAAAATAGTAAAATCCCAGATCTGTGATTTCATCGTTGATTTCACGTTTCCATGCCTGAAGATTACCCTATAGCTTCCGGGTTGCAAATTAAATAATTGTTCCGTTAATCCTGATCGAAGATTTACAACCCAATTCTGATTTCCTTCAGTATCAATCTGATATATTGCACCATATCCGGGACTTCGTGATACGAAATTCACTTGTCCGGGTTCCGGAATTTCCACTGTTGTTGTATAGCTTTGCAGAATTTCAACATCTGGGAGATAAATCAGGGGATATACCGGGATTTCCAGATCGTAATTGCCAACAATATATTTCTCGACACTTCCCATTTTCTGCACATTTATGGTAGGGTGCATTCCTGCTTGTTTTACCAGAATTTTCTCAGTATTGTAAAGCTTACTGCCTTTTGCTGTTACAATAATTAAGGATCCCTGAGGTGCATCCAGGCCGATATGATTATGTCTGCCTGCTGTTAAAATAACCGAATCAATTGATACCGGAGGGATTGTTTGTGCAAGAATCCTGTATGTACTAAGGTGATCGAGAGATATAGTATCTGGATTGCCTTTGCTGTTGAGCGTATGAATCATGTTGTATCTGACCTTCCCGGAAAATTGGTCATAAAGGATTACATTCACATCCGTTTCAGTTGGATTTCCTTCAGTGTCCAGGAGGTTTATCTGTGAACTTGTAGCATTCAGTGCCTGGGTAATTACGATCCTCATCGCCTCCCTGAACTGTTGCTTACTTGGAGCTTCGTAATAATGTCCCAAACATCCAAATGTCTCTTTGAAAAGTGGATCATTTCCAATTCCAATTACAAAGGGCTTTAATATGATTCCTTTTTTCTGGAGATCCGCAGAAACTTTACAGGGGTCACCATCACATGCTTCGACACCATCTGTTATCATAATAATTATGTCTCTGCATTGTGAGCAGGGAGGAAAATCCCCAGCCGATAACTCCAAAGAGTGGGCAATGGGAGTGGTTCCTTTGGGATGAATAAATCGTAGTTTTTGTCTGATGCGGGAAGCATTGTTTGGTGCAAATGGAACTTCAAGTTTTGTATCACTACAATCTTGTGGCGGGACAGGACTCTGGTGTCCATATATCCTTAAAGCCATCTCAACATTCTCTAAATTTTCCAGACTGTCAACCATTTCAATCAGAATTCTCCGGGCAATATTTATCTTGCTGTCACCTTCCCATTTTCCATCCATACTGTAAGATGCATCGAAAATGAAGAGGATACGGGATTGTGGTTCATAACCGGTTTCACTATTCTGAGCCAGCAGTGATATCGATGGCAGAAAGAGAAGTATTATTATTGCTATATGCAGATTTTTATGGGCTTTCATCTTTGTATATCATTATGATATGAACAGATTTTCACAATATACAAAAATAGGATACATGAATCTACGTCCTGGTTTTCAAATACTCAACAACTTTATTGTAAACATTCTCACCATTGAACCCCAGTTTCTCGTCCAGTACTTTGTAAGGTGCAGAGTATCCGAAACTATCTAAGCCAAATACAATTCCACCCGGACCAACCAGACCCTGCAATGTCACGGGCAATCCGGCTGTCATTCCAAATACCGGAAGTCGGGTAGGAATAATGGATTGCTGATAAGCGGCATCCTGGTCGCGGAAACGTCCTTCAGAAATGGCAGAGACGACACGCACATTAAGTCCATCTCTGTCTTCCAGTAAACTGGCTCCTTCTAAAAGTGTAGCTACTTCAGAGCCTGAAGCTACCAATGTGATATCCGGATTCTCCTTGCAATCCTTCACGATATATGCTCCTTTTTCAGCATTAAGGGCATCTGCAAAACGGTTTGAATCCGGCAAGGCAGGAATATCAGCAATCCCCTGTCGTGATAAGATAAGTGCTGTTGGGGTATTTCTGTTATCGAGAGCCATTTTCCATGCAACGACAGATTCAATTCCATCAGCTGGACGAAGAACGAGCATTGAGTTTTTACCGCTGTGGTTTTTAAGATGTTCCAGCAATCTTATTTGTGCTTCCTGCTCAACAGGCTGGTGGGTCGGACCATCTTCTCCTACGCGAAATGCATCGTGCGTCCATACATAAATAACAGGTAACTCCATCAGGGCAGCCATCCTGGCAGCTGGTTTCATATAGTCGCTGAAAACAAAAAATGTTCCGATAACCGGAACAACGCCTCCATGAAGAGCCATGCCATTTGCCATAGCGGCCAGGGTAAGTTCGCTTACACCTGATTGCAGGAATGAACCTGAAAAATCATTTTTAACAAATGCTGTTGTATTTTTCAGGAATGCATCAGTCTTATCACTGTTGGAAAGATCTGCAGATGCTACAATCAGGTTTTCAATATTTTCTGCAAGTGCACTTAATACCGCTCC